>JBBDZL010000013.1:0-22803 GCA_040900215.1 Patescibacteria group bacterium
ACCCTATAGTTTAGCACAGTTACTGAAGAAAATCAAAAAGACCGACCTACTATATCGCGAATGCGGCCGCATTCTCGCTATAGTATGTTGCTGGTTCTCGGGGTACCCCTTGACATTTGATTATCGGTCTTGCTAACGTGAAGCTAGGAGCTTTGCTGGAGTCGTTCGAAGCACCTTCCAATTGAATAGTTCAACGGTACATCGCGGTCTGTTGGCCGCCCCGTTTCGCCGTAAGACCGTTGTTCAGCTCTAACTGCCCAGATCGTTTGCGGAGAGAGTGTTCGTTCCGTCCCTCAAGGCCTCAACCGGCTACACGCTCGTTGAGGCCTTTTCTGTCTGTTTATGTCATAATATTTTCGGAACGATGGATACCAAAACCACCACTCTTCTGGAGCCGCTAACCAAACTGATCCCGTTGGGGCATCCTTCGGCTTCGCTTAGGATAATGATGGTCCTTCCGGAAGTCTTTCCCTACGCTTCGGTGGGCGGGGTTTCCCGAGTCGGGGCCTATCTGGCGCGGGAGCTGGTCAAGCTCGGCCATGACGTCCGCCTTTTTATGCCGAAGTACGGGTTTATCGACGAGGAGAAGTACCCCTTGGAGATGGTGGTCGAGGGGCTCAAAGTTTACACCGACGCTGACGGCAACGGACCCAAGGAGCTGGTCTGCAACGTCAAGACCCATCGGGGGGAGGACGGCGTCCGGACCTATTTCCTGGAGAACATGGAGTACTACGAACAGCGGGCCAATGTCTACGGCTACTCCGACGACCCGATTCGGTTTGCGCTCTTGGCGCGGGGGGCCTTGGAATTCCTCCGCCACTTCGAATGGAAGCCGCAGGTGATTCACGCTCACGACTGGCAGACCGGGGCGGTCCCCAATTTCCTCCGGACCGCTTACGCTAAAAGCCAGGATTTGAAAGGAATTGCCAGTATTTTCACGATTCACAACCTCTTCTACCAGGGAATGTTTGACCACCGGCAGGTCCCGGAGCTGGATTTTGACGACGGCCGGTCCCGGATCGCCCCGCTTTTTTCAGACCGATTGAGGAAGCAAAACTTCATGAAGCGGGGGATCATCTACGCCGATGCGGTCAATACCGTCTCCGAGTCCTACGCCCGCGAAATCCTGACCCCCGAATACGGGGAGGGATTGGATCGCCTGCTTTTGGAAGTACGATCCAAACTCTTCGGGATTACCAACGGTTTGGATTACGAAGATTACGATCCCGAAACCGACCCGCTCGTCCCCCAATCCTACAATTTCCATACGATAGATCGTAAAAAGATAAACAAAAGGGCCCTCCAAAAGGAGTTCGGTCTCCCGGAGGGAGAAGAGCATTTTGTGGTGGGAATGGTTTCCCGGCTGACCGAGCAGAAGGGTCTCGACATTCTGATGGAAGCGCTTCCTTCTTTATTGTCCGAATTGGATGTCCAATTCATTGTAGTGGGCGGGGGCGAGGAAAAGTACGTTTCTGGCTTGCGGGCGCTGCAGAAGCTCTTCCCCAAGAAGGTCGGGACCCACTTAATGCTCAACTACACCCTTCCCCGCCTGATCTACGCCGGGGCGGATGTAATTACCGTTCCTTCTCGGTTCGAGCCGGCGGGACTGACCCAGCTGGAAGCGATGCGCTACGGCTGCGTCCCGATCGTCCGCAAGACCGGAGGGTTGGCCGATACCGTCACCGATCTGGACATTTCCGGGGAGACCGGGACGGGATTCTCGTTCGGCGAATATACCCCGTGGGCGCTCTACGGAGCGCTGGTCCGGGCCTACGAGAACTTCCACCACCCCAAGGTTTGGGAGGCGCTGGTCAAGCGGGCGATGAAGGCCGATTTTTCCTGGACGGCCTCGGCCCGCCACTACGCCGATCTCTACCGCCGGGCGATCCAGCTGAAAGAAAAAGAGGCGAAGGGCGGCCCTTCTAGAATCGCTTCACTTGAGGAGTGACCTACCCTGAAACCGGATTGACTTCCCAAAAGGTTGATTTAATTTAAAGATGGTAGTAGAATTGTCCCATAACAATAAGGTAAAGGAGGGAACATGATCGGACAGCCAATTCTTCCCATCACGAGAAAGAATCTCGAGAAGGAGCTCAAAGCTGTCAGTGAAAAGCTCAAGGAGATGTATGGGATGGGGATACCGTGGCAGCACGACGCCGGCGGCTTCCATTCTGACTTGAGAAACAATCTATCCCGGGAAAAGCGGATTGCGGAAATTCTCTCCGAATCCCAGATCCAGCTTCCTCCCAATAATCCTTCCCGAGCCGAGTACGGTGTCCGGGTGGTAGTCGAGCTAGGAGAGGGAACGGAAACCTTCCTGTTGGTTTCTCCAGTTGATGCCACCTTCTCCCGGTCCAAGCGGGAACGTTGGCTCTCTTACGAGAGCCCGATAGGTCGAGCCATCCTCGGGCTAGGGGTTGGTGATTCGTTCGAATTCACCACTCCAGATGGTCGAAAAAATGTCGGTCGGGTTATCAAGATCATACCCGTAGACGAAGCCGAAGTTTCCTAGCGAATGGGCTGACTTGTCCCCAGGTCAGCCCTATAGTTTTGTGGGGGGTGTTATAATTTGGGAAGATGTTACCTCCCAGCTATAAGTCCGGCAGCGGAAAAGTCATCTGTAGCGTTAGGGGCCCGATAACCTGGAGCGATTTTAACGAATTAAGAATGTCGCTCGAGAAAGATTGGGGAAGGCTTGAACATACGCCGGAGCTGGTTATTTTTTTCCAAGGCGACCGAGATATAAGGGTAAAAATAAATTTAAGAAGAGCCTTGTTGGTGTGGAAGGAACGTTCCAATGGTGGGCTGGCTGAAAAACGGAAGGTTGAGGCCAGTTTTAACTTAGGCCACATCAGAGAATTATTAGAGATCCTTTCCTCGTTAGGGTTAAAAGAAGTTCTTTTCTCGAATACAGAGGTTTACAAGTCCCACAAAGGTAAGAGGCATTTGTATATAAATTTCGGGTCCAGAATTGGAGACTTCTTCGAACTCCAAGAATTGGCAGACGGACATTCGGGATTGGGCAAGATAAGAGGGGGTTTAACTAGGATGGCTGAGCGATACGGTCTCAAGATATGGAGTAGGAAAGCATATCATAAGATTTTCTACGACTCGTGGAGAGATTTTCCTCCCCAGCCTATTATTAGCAACGGACAGGTAAACGCAGTAGTGGCAGAATTTTTGGAGCAGGGTAAATCGGAAAGATCCAGAAGTCTTGGGAGGAAAACAATTGCGGAACGTCTTGGAGAACACTCCAACGACTACAGTAATTTAGTAGATGTTTTCAGGGTTAAACTGGGAGTGGATTTACTGTCTTCTTCCCCGCTTCCAAGTAAAGTAGGTTTTAACTCTAAAGTTTCTGTCGTTATCCCGACCTACAACTCCGTGAAAAGCCTAAAAGTCGTCCTCGAATCTCTAGATAAGCAGATCTTAAATGGAAGGGAATTCGCGAATCTCGAAATAATAGTGATCGACGACGGTTCTACTGACAGTACTCCCAAGATTTTGGTAAATGGAAAATACAAATTCCAACTAAGATACTATCGGCAAAATCGGATGGGGAGGGCGCAAGCAAGAAATATAGGAACATCGTTGGCACGGGGGGACGTTTTGATTTTTCTCGACTCAGATACATCTGTCGACAGTAACTTTATTCGCGAACACGTTGTTAGACAAGAACTACTTGAGAATGCGGTTGTCGTGAGCTTTAAGGAGAATGTCAATTCGAAAGATCATCGGATATCTGGGGAAACGATTCCAAAACCGGACATCAATAAGGATTTTCGTTTTGAAAAGGAAGTGAAAGGTTCTTGGTTGAGGATGCACCGCCATGTGCGGCATGTTGAGATCAGGAAGGTAAGAATACTGGATGAAACTGACAATTTCAAAGAATTCGGTGGGGGTCGTGTGGTTGGAGTTTGGGATCTTCCATCAATGGTTGTGTCAAACGCAATCTCGATGAGAAGCTCCGAATTTAGAGCAGTTGGGGGCTTCAATCTCCAGTTCGAGGGTTGGGGGATGGAGGATACATTTTTGGGAGCTTGTCTAATCGCGAGAGGAAATTATGTCATCCCTTGCCTTTCAACTGGGGTATACCATATAGAGCATCCTCCCAGATCAGGGTCGAAATTAAAAAGACTTCAGGAGTTTAACAAAAATGTACTTGTCTATCTGGACTTGATACACCGGCCGCTGCGCGCGGTAGTTAAAGGGTCTGCCAGACCGTAGAAAAAGTAGGATGCTTTGGCTTGATCCAGAAAAGAGCTTAAGTGATTGGAGACCGGGCGATGCTGGGAGGGTTTTGCATCGTCTGGATGAAGTTAGGGTGATGAGATTAGCTGGCCATAGCCCAACGAGCTCGGTTTTCTTTGGCCTGGCAGGCGGGGAGGAAGCAGTATTAAAGGTTTATCACCCTGATGTAGGGTTTTTAAAGTCGAAAAACGAGTCAGCAGCGTCTGAGATTTCCGCTAGATTAGGTGTTCAGGTGCCAGAATTGATTTTTTTGAAGAGAGTGGAGGGGTTATGGGTGTCCGCTTTCAGACGTATACCTGAAGCATCCTTCCGTAATTTTTCAGGGTCCTCGACTTCAGTTAAGAATGCGAAAGTTGCCCAGCTGGTGCAGATGCTCCAGATGGAAACATCGAAGGAGTTCGGTCCACTAGCGAACAGAGATCTGGTTCCGTCTCTCAGGGGCAGGAATTATCTCGATTATCTGAGCGACACATTCCTTTTTTACGTGAAGAGAGCTAGAGAAAAAAGATTGATTGAAAGGAATACAACAGAGAAGTTAATCAAGTACCACGACCGCTTACTTTCCGGCCTAACTGATCCTAAAGATTTTTTCTTATCACACGGCGATTTGTCTGGAAAACACTTATTTTTAGATCTGGGGGGCAGGGTTGGCGCGATCGATTGGGAGGAGGCAATGTTTATGGACGGAAGCTTTGACCACGCAGTCTGGTTGGTGAGAACGGGACATTTTGATAGGGGTGCCGAGCCCAATTCTAGTTACCTTCGCGTCCACTTAATTAGGGAATATTTTGTTCAGATTTACTACAAGAAACCGAGAGAACTCTCTAAACTTTGGCCTACCCTCTTCGAGATTGGTGTGAAAAGAAATGATTGAAACGAAAAACGGCAGAGAAAATTTAGGCTTTGTAGATCGCTTCTCCTTTAAGGAATTTGAGGAGAACAAAAGGGCGAATTGTACCGGGTTTGCAATTAAGAGTTTAGAAAAAATTGGAAAAGAAATTGACAGCGTCAGTCGCAGTGAACTTGCACTTGTTAATGATTACGCTGGAGTGGATCAGCCAACGAGACACGTGACAGCAGCCCGGATTAGGATCTTGCCAGGCGGGGTTTACGAGGTTAAGTTTTTCGATGCCACCCCATGGAAAATTGACGGTCGGATTCCCTGGGGGTATAACAAAATTACCGGAGGCTTATATCGGAAGATCAAAACCATGGGATCCCACGGTTCCGAAAAGTTTATTAAAACCGGATCCAATCCTGAGGTACCAGATACTCCCTTCCATGAGTTCGTTGTTATTCCTAAATCAGACTGGGGTCAGTTGGAAACTAATTGTCCGATAGAGAAGATAAGCGAGGAAAGGTATCCAGGGATATGGCTCTCACGGGCTATGGATGAGGTAGAAAAATTAAATTCAGAAAGTAAGTTCGGTGAGGCGCTTGCCCTGTCTCTAAGAACTGCGAGAACCTTCCCCAATCGAGTTTCGCCTCAGGTTAAGGTGGCAAGTATGTTGAGCAGGGCGGATACTAGTAGCCTTGTTTCCTTGGTGAAGCGGGAATTTCCGGAACTCTCTAATCTGACGAGGTCGGAGTTATGTTTGTGGTTTTGGGCAAGAGTGGGAAAAAACTACAAACTTCAGCTTAAGAAACTAAAAAGATTGAATCCGGGTAGTGCCATTGCAAAATATACTACGAATAAACGTCTGACGAGAGCTGAAGGCGGATTGAAGAGCGCGGCATCAAAATTCCCCTCGGCCAATTGGGGTTTCCTGATATTTAAACCGCCCCGATCTACAGAGGATAATTTCCGCAAGGTGCTTTGGAAAAAAATGAAATCTTTGCTAGGAAAATACGGCCTGTTGTACTTAGGTTCTCTGGTAGTTGGTCCTCTCGACGACAGGCACCTTCGCGCGATTTATCCCGAGGATCATACCCAACCTTATTGGGAAGATCTGGTTATAAATTTAAAGGGAAAGTCCGCAGTGCTAGTGTTTTTTCAACTTCCGGATGGGGTCCGAGATATAAAACGGAAGATCCACTGGATCAAGGGTTGGGTAGGGAGAGACATCGATCGGGGTAGGTACCAAAATTCCGCCGGCTTAAGGAAGGAATTTGGTCGGATACTGGAACAACAGGGAGAGATACAAGCTATGATAAACCCGAGCAAGGAGGTGTACTTGGACACTGGAATTCACGCCTCCTTAAGTATTGAGAGTCGCTACTACCAATTGTTATCTCTTATGGGTTGCGATAAGAGGATTGCGGAGAAAGCTCGAGAGCTATTTCCGTTTCTTAATTCTCGATAACTTAATCTGATAGAGTATACTAGCCAATATTTAGCTATACTGGAAGAATGATCTGGGCCCCCTTCCTGCATCTCTACCAGCCCCCGACCCAATTTCCGGCCGTGCTCAAAAAGATCGCCGAAGAATCTTATGTCCCGCTAGTCTCCTTTCTGGAGAGAAATCCCCGGTCAAAGGCCACCATCAACATCAACGCCTCCCTGACCGAACAGTTGGCGAAGCTCGGCTACGAAGATGTACTCTCCGGCCTCCGGCGGCTGGCGGAAAAAGGGCAGGTGGAGCTGACCGGTTCGGCGGCCTACCATCCCCTTCTTTCCCGGATTCCTTTTTCCGAAATCAGCCGGCAGGTGCGGCTGAACGAGGAGATCAACCGGGAGTATTTCGGCGGAGTTTACAAGCCGCGGGGCTTCTTCCCTCCCGAAATGGCCTACTCCAAAAAGGTGGGGGAGGCGGTCGCCGAGCTCGGCTACGAGTGGATTTTGGCCGAGGAATTTTGCTCCTCCCACCACCCGCCCCGTTTTGACCGGATCTACCGGCTGGACAAACTTAACTTATCAGTTATCTTTCGCCAGCGGGAGCTTTCTTTGGCGATTGCATTTAACCGGATCAATTCGGCGGAGGAGTTCGCGGCCTTGGCCGCCAAAGAACTGAAAGAGGGAGATTTTATCCTGGCGGCCCTGGACGGGGAGACTTTCGGCCACCACCACAAGGATGGCTTCGAGATTTTGGAAGGGATTTACTCCCGATTTGAGAGCGCGACTATCTCCGAACTGGCGGGGCGTTATCCCAAAGGAGAAGAGAACGATCCGCTGGAATCGACTTGGGCGGCAAGTTATGAGGATTGCAAAAAGGGCTTGATCTATCCGCGCTGGGACAATCCCGGCAGCCCTTTGCATACCAAGCAGTGGGAGCTTTACCGGCTGGCGCTGACGGTAGTTACTGATTACGTCCACCAGATTCCCACGAAGATGCTGGACGGCAAGACCCGGAGGGCACACCTCACCGCCGACCAGCGGAAATGGCTCAAGGCGCGGGAGCTGCTGGATCGGGGCCTGCACTCCGACCAGTTTTGGTGGGCCTCCCACAACCCCCACTGGCACCCGGCGATGGTGGAGCGGGGAGCGGACCTCCTTCTGAAAGCGGTCCTTGCCACTCCCGAAACTTCGGAAATGGAGATCCGCCGGGCCAAGGAGCTTTACCAAGAGATTACGACCGAAGGGGTTAAGCGGTACGGGACCGAGCCGATTATTGGGTAACGATGTACTGGGCTAACTTTTTATTTTCGAACGTCGTGAGAAAAGATGGAGTTAGCAACATCTGAATATTATGTACTGGGCTAACTTCTTACATTTCTATCAACCGCCGACCCAGAAGAAGTTTTGGGTGGACCGGATTACCGAGGAATCCTACCGAAGAGTGCTGAAGGGATTACTCGACCACCCAACGGCTCGGGTAACCCTGAATATCAACGGGGTTCTATTGGATCTTTGGGAAGAATATGACCATCAAGATGTGATCGAGATGGTCAAGCAGCTGCTTGACCGGGGCCAGATCGAACTGACCGGCTCGGCCAAATTCCACCCGCTTTTGCCAAAGATTCCCAAGGACGAGATCAAGCGCCAGATCGAGCTGAACGCGGAAACTCTAAAGAAATACTTCGGCGACTATCAACCGAAAGGCTTTTTCCCTCCCGAAATGGCCTACGACGCGGTGGTCGCAAAAGTCGCGAAGGAGATGGGCTTTTCTTGGATTATCGCCGAAGAGCTCTCCTATCCTGCCTCCGCCGAGGCTTCGGCGGACAGGTCCGGAAAGGTGGCTTACGATCGGATTTATCAGGAACAGGAAACCGGCATCACGATTTTCTTCCGGGAGCGGGAGACTTCTTACAAAATTCTTTCCGGCCAGCTGGGGACGGGGAAGCTCTTTTTAGAGGCGTTGGGCGACCGCCCCGGCAAGAACGGATATCTCCTGACGGCGATGGACGGAGAGACCTTCGGCCACCACCGGCCGGGGATGGATCGGGCGCTGATTGAGCTAATGACTCTGCCGGAGCTTTCCACCGTCCTGATCTCCGAATTGCCGGAGAAGTTTCCCCAAGTCGAAGTGGTGGAACCGCGCCCTTCCACTTGGGCGCTGATGGAGAAGGATCTGGAGAAGAAATTGCCGTTTGCCCGTTGGGACGATCCTGAAAACGAGATTCAGCAGCTTCAGTGGGAACTCACGGACTTGGCGATCGCCACGGCCCGAAATTCTAACCCGTCGGGTTCTACAGGAGAAAATGGTCAATGGGGGAAGGCAAGGGAGATGCTGGACCGGGCAATTCATTCCGACCAGTACTGGTGGGCGTCGGCCCGGCCCTGGTGGTCGCTGGAGATGGTCGAGCGGGGGGCGTTCGAACTGAAAGAAACGGTCTTGGCTGTCCCCGATGTTCCCGAAGAAGTAAAGGAAAAAGCCCGGGAATTGTATTTTGGAATCATCACCACCGGTTTTGCTTGGCAGAGGAGCGGGAAAGTGGAAGAAATTGCCAAGGCGGAAGACGAGGAGGTGCGAATGCACACCGACGCGGCCTTGGGCGGCTTGCCCAAGCCGGAAGTTGAAAAAATGATTGCGCACATTCGGCAGGAGATGGAAGAGGTGGCGCAAAAGAAAGAGTTTGAGCGGGCGGCCCAGCTTCGCGACCGCATCCGAGAGTTGGAGGAATATCTTTAACATACGCTAGAGTCAGAAATGTACGGCCGAAGAAACGACCTAGCATTTTGAGGAAAACAAAATGAAAAAGTTTGAAGCGCTGTTCAAAAAGGTTAATTTTCATCCGCAAAAGGCCTTTCGGAAGGGGCCTAGGGTTTGGGTAATTGGAGGAGATTTGGAAGGAAAGCCGGCGGTCTTCAAAACGCCCTTTGGGGGAGAGGGCAAGGAGACCGTTTTGGACGAGCACCTGCGCCGGGAAGCCCTGTTTTTGGAGTCTGCCCCGGCCTACCTTGTTTCCCATCTCCCGATCCTCTACCGACAGGGCAAGGAGGAGCGTTTCTGGTACCTCGTCGAGTGGGTTCAACCCGGAGTTCCGCAGTCGCTGGAATCCAGTGATTTCTTGATGGCGGATACATTTTTTACTCTGGATAATTTGGAGTGGGTTTTGGAGGTTTTAGAGGGTCTGCGAAAGATGTCTTTGGAGCTGCCGGGCGAGTTCAAAAAAGACCTGAATCAGACCGCCTACGAACTCTCCTCCTACCGCCGGCTCTTGGAGCCCCAGGGGCGCCAATTTTTCGCCGAGCCGAAGGTCTGGGAGAAGATTACGGACTTCTTGGACGCGGCGGAGCCGGCCTACAACCGCTTCAACCAAACGACCGTTACCCACCACGAGTTCTACGGTTCCCAGATACTTTCGTCTATCGATAGCTTCAAACTATGCGACTGGGAGAATGTGGGCTGGGGGCATCCTCTGCGCGATTTTACCTCGCTTTGGATTCGAGCCTTTAAGCACCCTGCTTGGCAAAAGGATTTTTTGGCTAAGTTTCACGCCCGCGCGGGGATGGAGGATAACGATTTCGATACTCTTTTCGGCGTCGAGAAGATTCTGCAGAACTTCGGCAACCTCGGTTTGCCGGAGTTGGGGGGAGAAGATTTCTTCCGCAATTGCATCGTTGAGGTTATCAGCTAACACCGAGACTCGGGTACCGAATGTTTCCTGGGTATTGACTTTATCAATTGGGAGCTTTAAGATGGACTTGACTCGGCGCGCAAAGAGTCTTTTTTTATGGTTAAGATAATCGGTTTTCTAAAAGAATCCTGGGCGGAACTGAAGAAAGTGGTTTGGCCGTCCCGGAAGAAAACGGTCCGTTTGACGCTTGCCGTGCTGGCGATTACGTTCGGCGTCGCGGGGTTTACCGCAGTGCTAGACTATCTTTTTAGTAGAATGTTGGATTTCTTAGTCTCTCGATAAAATGGAACCCGGATTACACTGGTACGTCGTCCATACTTATTCCGGCCACGAACAGAAGGTGGCGGATGCTTTAAAGCAACGGTTGGAGGCCTTCGGCCTCAAGGACCAAATTACCGATATCCTGGTCCCGACCCAGGAAAAGATCGTGATCGACGCCGGCAAGAAGAAAACGATTCGGGAGCGGCTCTTTCCGGGCTACGTGATGGTGCAGATGATCCTGACCAACGAGACTTGGGGAGCGGTCCGGAACACGACCGGCGTGACCGGTTTCGTGGGGGCGGGAGCAAAACCAACCCCCCTGCCGCCCCACGAGGTGGACGCGATTCTCAAGTTCACCAAGCTGTCGGCGCCGAAGTTCGAACTGAAGTTCAGCGTCGGGGAAACGGTCAAGGTGATCGACGGACCGTTCACCGATTTCCTCGGGAAAGTGGACGAGATTGATGAGGAAAAAGGCAAGGTTAAGGTGCTGGTGTCCGTCTTCGGCCGCGAAACCCCGATTGAATTAGACTTTTTACAGGTCAGTCGCCTGTAAAAAGTTAGAGCTTAGATGGTAGATCTTAGAGGGTACAACTTCGAGAAGCTCAATATCTACCAGCGATCTCTAAGCCTGGTTGAGGAAGTTTATCGCTTGACGAAGGAATGGCCGAAGGAGTACCTTTTCGATCTCACTTCGCAGTTTAGGAGAGCGGCACTCTCAATTCCTCTAAACGTTGCGGAAGGTTCCGGGAGAGCTGGTAAAGAAGCGGCTAGGTTCGCCGCAATTGCTCGGGGGTCGGTCCAGGAGTGCATCCCAATCATTGAGACTTCGAGGCGTTTAGGGTTAATCGATGGTGGAGTTTACCAGAGGTTGTATGATGAGTTGACAGAGCTCTCTAAGATGTTAAGTGCTTTGCAAAAGCGCAATCTAAGTTCTAAGCTCTAAGTTTCTAAGATCTAACAATGGCTAAGAAAGTTAAAGCGACGGTAAAAATCAATATCTCGGCCGGTGAGGCCACCCCCGCCCCGCCCGTTGGTCCTGCCTTGGGCCAGCACGGGGTGGCGATCATGGATTTCTGCAAGGCCTACAACGAGAAAACCTCTTCTCTCAGGGGCCAGGTCATTCCGGCGGTGGTGACGATCTATGAGGATCGGACTTTCACCTTTGTGACCAAAACTTCGCCCACTTCATCCCTAATCAAAAAAGCCGCCGGAGTGGAAAAGGGTTCGGGAGCGGTTCCCAAAGAGAAGGCTGGCAAGATCACCCGCCAGCAGGCGCGGGAAATTGCCGAGCAGAAAATGGTGGACCTGAACGCTAAGGATATCGAATCCGCCGTCAAGATCATCGAAGGCCAGGCGCGGAGCATGGGAATCGACGTCGAATAATCATGGGCGGAAGAAAGACCAAACTCATTTCAGCCGAAGAAGAAACTCCTAAAGCAAAGTCGCCGGAAAAGTTGAGCAAAGCGAAATCTCAGCCAAAGGCGGATGCGCCTCTGGAGCACGCCTCGGGCGGAAAGGCACCGGAGAAGAAGGCCAAAAGGCCCGTCGGCCCACGGATAAAAAAGGTGCGGGGCAAGAAATATCAGGAAGCCAAGAAGAGAGTCGAGCCCCGCGCTTATGCGGCGGAGGAAGCGATTAAGCTGGTTAAAGAAACTTCGACCACCGAGTTCGACGCGGCGGTGGACGTTCATATTAATTTGGGTCTTGAGAAAGATAAACCCGAGCACCAGCTGCGGAGTTTCCTCGCCCTTCCCCACGGAACCGGAAAAACGGTAAAAGTTTTGGTTTTTGCCGAAGGAGAACCGGCCAAGAAAGCCCAAGAAGCCGGCGCCGATCTGATCGGAGATGAAGCCTTGATCGAGAGTATTGCCCAAGGCAAGCTTCCCGATATCGACGCAGTAGTAGCCACGCCGGCCTTTATGCCCAGACTGGCCCCCATCGCCCGCTTCCTTGGTCCCAAGGGGCTGATGCCGACGCCGAAAACGGGGACGGTCGTCGAAGATCCTGCGTTGATGGTTAAGGAGTTTAAGCAGGGGCGGATTGAGATTAGGACCGAAGCCGCCGCCCCGATTGTTCACCTCTCGATCGGCCGGGTTTCTTCTCCCGACGCGGAGCTGCTGGCGAACCTGAAAGCGGTGGTGGCGGAGCTGAATCGGCTCAAGCCCGCCAAGATCTCTGGCGTTTATCTCCAATCGCTTTTTCTGGCGCCGACGATGGGACCGAGCATCAAGGTCGATCTTGCTACTTTAAGTTAGATCGGGTATAGTAAGAAGTTGTCCAAAGACCGCGAGGGCCGAAAGGCTTAATCATCTCGCCGAGGAATGTACTGGTTGTCTGGTGGTCTGGTTGTTCAGTTGTCTGGCTCGAAACTAAAAAACCAGAAAACTAAATAACTAGACAACTAATTTCCTCGGGATAGCCGAGGTTTTTTATTGGAATGATCAAAGAGGAAAAAGTCCAACAAGTTGAAGAGTTAGCCAAAGAAGCGACGGAATCCGGGGCGGTGGTCTTCTCCGATTACTCCGGATTAACGGTGACCGAGATGTCGGAACTCCGCAAGAGGCTTTCCGCTCTAGGCGCCGATCTGCGAGTGGTTAAGAATACCCTTCTCAACTTGGCAATGGAAAAAGCTAACTTTCAGATTGAGGGGCTGGAAGGCCCGACCGCGGCGCTTTTCTCCCGATCGGCCGATCCGATCGAAAGTATTAAGATCCTTGTTTCCTATCTCAAAGAAAAAGCGAAGGGAGAGGTAAAGTTCGGGTTTTTTGAGAAAGCCAAAACGGCGGCCGAGGGGATTTTGGAATTGGCAGCTCTCCCGGGCAAAGCGGTCCTGCAAGCCCAATTGGTCTCCCGGCTATCATCCCCGATTTACAAGCTAGCGTATGTTTTATCGGCTCAGCATCAAAAGATAGTAATGGTTTTGGATCAGATTTCAAAGACGAGGGGGGGTGTTCAATAATGGCAGAAGAAACAAAAGAAGAAAAGTTGAGCGAAGCGAAATCCGCCTCTGGCGGGAAGGCCGCGGTTAAGCTCTCCAAGAAAGCGCAAGAAATACTCGATGCGGTGGGAGAGATGTCCGTTTTAGAACTCAATGATCTGGTGAAATCCCTGGAAGAGAAGTTTGGCGTTTCGTCCGCTCCGATGGCAGTTGCTGCTCCGGCGGCGGGTGGTGCTCCGGCCGGCGGGGAAGCCGCTCAGGCGGAAGAGAAAGCCGCTTACGACGTGGTCCTAACAGGATCAGGCGAAAACAAGATCGCGGTGATCAAAGCCCTGCGCGAACTAAACCAGAACTTGGGATTGGCGGAAGCCAAGGGCCTCGCTGATAACCCCGGCAAAGCAATCCTCGAAGGAGCGAAGAAAGAGGAAGCGGAAGCGGCGAAGAAAAAGTTGGAAGCGGCCGGGGCTAAGGTCGAGCTCAAGTAAATTTAGTTGGTCCGCCCGGCTTTCTTTCCTCGTTTGAGGCAGGAGGTGCAGAACCATTTCCCGTGGTACTTTTGGAAATTAACTCGGAACTTTCGCGGGCTGGATTTTTTGGAGTGGCCGGCAACGGTCCGTCCCGTTTGGTGGCCCTTGCCGCAGTTGGCGCATGTTTTTCCCATGACCCCAGATTCTACCACGGACTTATTGCCAACGGTGACTGGGGTGCGCTAAGCTGATGCAATGCAGTTTTCTCCTGAAGAAATCCGCGATTTGTTCAAAGCCTGGGCAGCGGTCTCTCTAGCGATTGCAATTGCGATCCTGGGATTTGACTCCATTTCCACTCTGGGCCTGCCGGTTTTGATCAGGGCCTTTGCGATTTATTCCCTCACCGTCGGGACTTCCTTCATTGCCCACGAGATCTTCGGGCACAAGTTCTTGGCCCAGCGATATCACCTCTTCGCCGAGTTTCGGGCCGACGATCTGCTCCTGCTTTTAGCGGTGCTTCTCTCTTTTACCGGTTTTGTCTTCGCCGCCCCGGGAGCGGTCGTGATCGGGGGAGTAACCCGGGTGAACACCTACGGGAAGATTGCGGCTTCCGGACCTCTGGTAAACATCCTGCTGGCGCTGACTTTCGGTTTTCTCTCCCGCGCCGGCGTTTCCTTGGTCCTGCCGCTCTATGACAATCAAGGGATTGACCTGATCTCCTCCAGCTACCAAATCAACTCTTGGTTGGCGCTGTTCAACCTGCTTCCGTTGGGGATCCTGGACGGAGCAAAGGTGATGGCCTGGAATCGAAAAGTCTGGCTCGGTCTGACCGCGATCGCCGCCGTCCTCTTCTTCGGGGTGATTTAGATTTGCTATTATTAGGTTGCCTGCTTGGTTTGTTTGGCCGGTGAGCAATTCCGCAAACCTGCTTCGCAGGGACCCCTAATCGCCTCGGTCTTTGGACCGGGACTGCGGGGACCCACTTATCTTTTCGTGGGATTTGCTCAGCTCAAAGCGCCGACGGCCGGGTGGGTTTTTATTATCTTCCCTTTAATTGCTCTTCGATTTGGCGTTCGATCTCCTCCTGATTAAGGGGTTCCAGCATTTTATTGAGTTCCGGGTCTTGAGTGACATCCACCCCCATTTTTTTAAGAATCTCGGCCAGGATCTTAAGGATTTTAGTATTCTCCTGCTCGGTAATGATGTCAATCTGCAAGCCCATTTCCTCGCGCAGGCTGTTGACCCGCTCCTGCCGGTTTTGGGTGATCAGCACAAAGATCGCGAGGATGATCGCTTCCAGCGAGACCGTTGTCGTTAGAAAGATGTGGGGGTAAGGGTCGAACGGCTTTAGCCCCGGAACCATTTCTGAATTAAGAATTAGCCAGGTAGCGAACCAAGCGGTGTTAATAATCAGAAACTCGGTCGTTCCGAAAACCGCCGCTACCCGATCTTCGATCTTCTCGATCCAGGATCGGCGGGAGCGCATTCGGGCCTCGACGCTCTCGATCGCGGTTTGGATTATCTGTCGCCGGCCGGTGTGGTTGGGCATTCTGGGGGAATTCTAGCAATAATTGATTCCCGCCTTGGGCGGGAACAAATAGTCGCCTCGTTTCACTCGGGTGCTTATGATTCACCTGCGGTGAACAAGTAGGCTCCTCGTCGCCAGAGGCGACTGCGGGTGCTTACTGGCAGGCCCGGGAGGAGTCGAACCTCCAAAGCTCGCTCTGGAGGCGAGCGGTTTGCCATTAGCCTACGGGCCTAGATCTTTGTTTCCTTATGGAGCGTATACTTCCGCTCCTTCGGACAGAACTTCTTCAACTCCAGCTTCTCGCTTTTGTTCTTGTTCTTCCGCTGGGTGTAGTTGATGCTCCCGCATTCACTACACTTTAACCTGATAAAAATTCTTGCGCTTTTTGCCATCTTTTATCTGGAGCCGACACCCGGGGTCGAACCGGGGACCTCATTCTTACCAAGAATGCGCTCTACCAACTGAGCTATGTCGGCCCTTCGACTACGCCCAGGGTAAACTTAAGTTTACACCGAACGCAGTGCTGTCCTCGCTCCGCTTGGTTGCAATCCGCTATCGCGAAGTGAGGTGGTGCTGGGAGAGGGATTCGAACCCCCGAAGGCGTAAGCCACCTCGTCTACAGCGAGGCCCATTTGACCGCTTTGGTATCCCAGCTCCTGGAGCCGCCCCTCGGATTCGAACCGAGAATCTACTGTTTACAGAACAGTTGCTCTAGCCGTTGAGCCAGGGCGGCAATCATTATACATTTTAACACGGGAGTAAGACCAGCAGTTTGTTGTCAACTGACCCATAGCGTGGTAAAATTAAAACACATCCGTTCGGCAAAGGAGGCCAGGAGTGAAGAAGTTCGCTGTTCCCCTGTTCGTTCTGATCGTGGCAATTGGAGCCGGGGCTCAAGTCGCCCAACAGGTTCACCTGTTTTGGGGCATCGTCGTGGCGTTTCTGACGATACTCTTCGGCCTGATGGCGTTCGCCCCGATCTCCCGGATCTGAAGTTCCTCAACCCTTCTTGGGCAACCAGGGAGGGTTTTTGTTTTGAAAAGAAAAACCCAGCACTTAATGCCATGTGCTGGGTTAGCTGCTGATCTTAACGAACAGGGCGCCGTCGTTAAATCGGGGCAGGATCTGGGCGTCTCCCAAGAGGTTTTTGGTCCCGTCCCCGGGTAGGACAAGCGCGCCGTCATTTCGGCTGGAAGGGATGATGTAGGCCAGCGGTTTTCCTTCCTGTTCTTCATCCGGCTCCACTCGGACGTAGATGTCCGAACTCTTAAACCAGCCGCGGTGCAAAAGGCCGTCAATCAACTTTTCGATCCAGTTGAGATGATTGATACCGGTGATCCAGCTGGGAGGATCGGGAAGCTTGTAGACAAACGGTCCGCGGACCACTACCTTCTCGCCGACGGCCACCTGCTTACGAATGTTCCCTCGCAGCTTTCGGGGTCGCCGAATGCGCATCGTTCTCTCCTTCCTCTCTGCTTGATTAAGATTCTATCACCTTCCGCTAGGCGAGATAACCGTTTAGAAACTCTGTAAACGGGGTTGGGTTTTTGCCTTCAACCTGAACGGCATCCAGCGAGAGGGTTCCGTTTTCCAGGTGGGCTTGGAGAACCTTGAGGCGCAGGTTTTGGCGCCTTTGGTTTTTGAGTTCGCGATCCAGCTGTTCCGCCATCTCACCCACGGTCGTCCAAACCCCCGGCCAGGGGTTAAAAGCGCGGACCATCCGTTCGATTTGAATATTATTCTCTTGCCAGTTAACTTTTCCGTCATCCTTTTTGATCAGCTTGGTGAACGTCGCTAGGTCATGATCCTGCGGCCGGGGCGGGATTTTGCCGTTTAAATAACCCGGGATCGTTCGAGTCAGGAGCTCGCCTCCGAATTGGGCGAGCTTAACCATCGCGGTCGGCGTGGTTTCGGCGGCATCCAGGGTGACCTTCTTTTGCGAAAGGAGGGGGCCATGATCCATCTTTTCGTCCATCTGCATGATCGTGACGCCGGTTTCGAGATCGCCGTTCAGGATTGCGGCTTGGATCGGAGAGGCGCCGCGGTACTTGGGGAGCAGGGAGGGATGGACGTTGAGAGCTCCCTTTTCCGGTATTTCAAGAGTTTCCGGGGGGATGATCATGCCGTAGGAAGCCACCACGAAAAGCTGGGGTCTTTCGGCTAACAGCTTACGGCTAATAGCTAACAGATTTTCCTTATCGGCGGGGTTGAAGACCTTGATTTTGTGCTCCTTCGCGAGGGCTTTGACAGGAGAAGGCGTCAGTTGCTGGTCTCGTCCGACCGGCCGGTCGGGCTGGGTAACAACTGCGGCAACGTCAAAATTCCCATCCAGCAGTCTTTGAAGCACGATCTGGCCGAAGAGGGGGGTGCCGAAGAATACGATGCGGGGTTTTGCCACGATTTAAGGTTAGCGCTTTTGAAACTTTTCTTCCAGTTCTTTTTCGGTGAGGAACGGACCGATGGCGCGGGAGGTGATCAATTTTCCGTCCAAGTGATCGATCTCATGTTGGAAAATTCGGGCCAGGAAACCTTCGGCCTTGATTGTGAGCGTTTCCCCTTTCAGGTCTTGGAATTGGACCGTGACCGTTTCGGCCCGTTCCACCTCGCCGTATTGGTTCGGGACGGAGAGACAGCCCTCGTATTCTTTGGCGCCGGCCGAGGAACGGGAAACAATCCGGGGGTTTACGATCGTCATCAGGTGCGGAGCGCTGTCCTGTTCTTCCGGATTGAGGCGAACGATCGCTAGTCGGAGGTCCAGCCCAACCTGGTTGGCGGAGAGGCCCACCCCCTCCGGGTCCTTTTGGTTCTTAAGGGTTTCCTCCATTTCCCGCACAATTTCTCGAAGCCGGTCGTCGAACTTCTCCACCTTTTTGGTCGGTGTAGATAGGATTTTTTCTGGAGCGGTGATGATTTTCATAGCAAGCTCTCTGGATCAACCTCCGTTTTCCAATCGGGTGGGACCGCTTTGGCTATTTTAGCAAGCGCGTCCAGATCTCCCGGTTTGGTGCGAACCACCATGTTGAGCTGATGTTTCCCGGGAGCCGGGGAATACGGTTCATAGGGAGGAGAAACCTGATCAGAGAATAGAGAATAGAGAGTAGAGAATAGTTTTTCGGCTCCCAGACTTGCTTTGGCAGAGCTTTTGGCGGAGTAAGAGAGCCGGATGGGGGTTGTGAAAGGAGGATAACCAAGCTCCCGGCGGTTTTTAAGTTCCCGCTCGTAAAATCTCTTAATATCTCCTCTTAACTCCTCAAAAACCGGAGTTTGAGGAAAAGAGGTTTGGAGGTAGACAGCCTTTTGGGCGATTCGGCTGAGTTTCACCGCGGTCCAAACCAATTTCTCGTGGGCGCGGAAGTCGGGGAGATTGAGGAGGGTATCCGCATCGGCCCAAAAGACATAATCTGCTCCCTTTCCGACCATAGAAAAAACCTCCGGGCCGAAGATCTCAACCGTGTTTCTGTCCGCTCCAATCTTTCGAAGTTCTTCGGCGACCCCCTCCCGTAATTCCCGCGAATTAACATAGACTATCGTGTTATTATGGGCGGTGATATGGCTCTCTAGGGGTTGGGAAACGAAGGTGAAATTTCCGGATAATTTTTCGCGGTTTAAGTCAACGATTTTGACCGGCTTAAGCAATGGAATTTCCACGCCGGATTTAACATCTTCGGCGCGGGGGAGTTGGTAGCGGAGCTCGATCGCTAAGTTTTCCAGCTCGGCGCGTTTTTTGGCCACCTCGGCGGCGTGGTAGTAGGGCGCCCGCTCGTCTTTATAGTTCCAATTCTCGGGCTCCTCGACGATAATTCTTTTCAAATTTGGCAATTGGGCAAAGACCGCGGAACGCGATCCCACCAGCACGTCTTTTTGCTTCTCCGCCAGGGCCTGGATCTTGACTTGAGCAGTGGTGGGGACCAACAGGAGGGTGTGGATGTTTTCAGGAGGGGCGGTGGTGCTTTTGGCGCCCTTTTCGCCGATTTGGCACCGCAAACATTCCAAGGGCGTGCCCAAATAGCGCCCGGCCATCCATTTGGCAATCTCGACTTGGTTTTTGCTAAAGGGTTGGCTCTTCACCGCTTGAATTTCCTTGGTGGGGAAGGGCGGCCTCCGGTTACTAATACTCCAGATGAATCCCTCTACTGTTCTCTTGCCGAAGGGGATAATCACTTTTGCGCCTTCGCTGACAGTTTCGGCCAATTTTTCGGGCACGCGGTAGGTAAAGAGCCGTTTGGCGGGGTCTTGGTAGGTATCGACGGCGATCTCGGCAAAGCTGGACATCAACTTTATAATAAGCTAAATGGAAAGCCGGGGCAATGAAGAAAAAGATTATTGGATTTTGTGGAACCAACTCTACGAGCAGGTGGGCCCGATTCGATTTGAACAAGCTCTGAAGGCTTTCGGGAGTGCTAAGGCGGCTTGGGAAGCCCCTCTTCAGGAGTTCTACCGGTTGGGTTGGGAGGAACCCGCTCTTAAAATTCTGGAAAGGCGGGGAAAGGTTATGGTTGAGCCCATTCTAGATTCAATTAACAAAGATGGTGTCAGTCTGATAGCCAAATTTGAGGAAAATTATCCCGAAAATCTCCTCCAGATAAGTGATCCCCCGCCCCTTCTCTATCTGAAGGGGAGTCTTCTTCCTCGGGATCGGTTGGCGCTAGCGGTGGTCGGTTCTCGCAAAATGACCAATTACGGCCGAGAGGTGACGGGGGCGCTGGTTCCCGACTTGGCCGCCGCCGGGTTAACGATTGTGTCCGGCTTGGCGCTAGGGATTGATGCGGCGGCTCACCAAGCGGCGCTTTCCGCCGGCGGTCGGACGATCGGGGTGCTCGCCTGCGGAATCGACCAGATTTATCCACCCTCCAACCGTACTTTGGCCGAAGAGATTATCAGGAGCGGGAAGGGGGCGATTATGACCGAGTTTCCGCCCGGAACGCCCACCTATCCGGCCAATTTTCCGATCCGGAACCGGGTCATTTCCGGTCTTTCCTTGGCCGTGCTGGTGGTGGAGGCGGCCGAGGGTTCGGGAACCTTTCACACCGTCACCGCGGCGCTGGATCAGGGTCGGGACGTGTTTGCGGTGCCCGGATCAATTTTTTCTCCTTACTCGGCCGGAACCGCCAAGCTGATCGAAAAGGGAGCCAAGCCGGTGACAAGGGCCACCGATATCCTGGAAGAGCTGCAAATGGAGGGAGAAAACCTTAAACAGGCGGCGCGGGAAGCGCTTCCTCCCGATTCGGAGGAGGAAAAGATCTTGGCGATCCTTGGTCCCAACGAGCTCCACATTGACGAGGTTGTTCATCAGTCCAAGATGGAAATTGCTAAGGTCTCTTCTCTCTTAATGACGATGGAAATGAAAGGCCTAGTCCGCCATCTGGGCGGGGGGATTTATCAGGCGGTTGGGGATAATTGACAGTTAGGAGTTACTAGGAGATCTTAGGAGACTTTAAGAGAGATATTTTCTCTCCCAAACCCCGGCCGCGCCGTGTTTCTTCGCATCTTCGTTTTTCTCCATCTTGGCTTGCAGGCCTTCCACGGCTCGTTTCATCAGGTAGTCGGTCTTATTTAGCAGTTCAAGAAAGATTTCCCAGGTTAAGTCCTCTCTCTTAACATCTCTTATTACCTCCTTAAGATCTCCTAGAGGATCATAGGGGATTTTAGGAGATTCTAGGGGTTGGTGGTAGGGAATCGGTTTTAGTTCTATCCTGAGATCTTTAAGATTTGATCCCGGTTTTGAGGCCAGAATCTCGTCATCCCGGGCGTCCTCAACAAACCCCCGAACTTCCTCCAGCGAAGCGTGGGCGTAACCGTAAAAATCAAGGCATTCTTTGGTCGTGGGGCGCTTGTATCCTTCCCGAACATTGGCGACGACAGAGCTCGCGGCGGCGTCAACTTGGGAGATGAAACGAAGGAATTTCCTCGGATCGAGGGTATCGGTGTACTTCTTTACGAGGAGCCGCAGGACGACACTGTTTCGGTAGACGGCCGAGAAGCGGTAGGACTTTCCTTTCGGTGATTCGCGTTCGGTTTTGGAAGCAGGGGAGTTAGGAGACAAGTAGGAGGTCTTAGGAGATTCTAGGAGTTCGCGATAGGTTTTTTCCGCCAGTTCCTTCGCAACTTCCTCCGAGGTTTTCGGCATTTGAGGGTATCTTAACACTGGATTGGCGCTGGTCAAGTTTTCTATCTTAAAATCTCCTAACAGCTCCTAATATCTCTTAGGTTCTCTTAGGAGATTATAGGAGACTTTAGGAGATTCTAGGAGGTCTTATTCGACGACCCAATAGTCGATCGTGACGGGGAGATCGGCGGGGGAGGCAAGGAGGAATTTGAAGCCGGTTTCGGGGGTTTTTTCGACCCCGACAGCCACGGCGCGGTCGAGGGTGAAGAAGATCTTGGAAGTTTCTGTTAAATCCGGATAATCCACCGAGATTTCGTTTTCTCCGGCGGGGATAACGGCTTGCCCGACCGATTCTCCCTTGACCGCCAAGCTTTCGACCGTTAGCTTCTTGATAAATGCACTCGCAATCTCGGCGGTTTTAGCGATCAGTTTCTCAAACGTTCCGAGAATGGTGGCGGTGATTTTCTGGAAGATCCCTTCCTCGGCTTCGATAATCGGGGAGGCGATGGGAGTGGTGGTTCCGTCCGGATTAACGACAGCCGCGTCCCCCTCTTGATCAACCGCCACTTCCGAAGTGCTGGGTTCGTACCAGGTGAGATTGATGAAGACCGTCACCATCGACTTTCCTCCCGGCTGCCAATTCTCCAGCGCTTTACCGATGACCATACCGGCGGTCTCGGCTTTGATCGCCTGACCCGCTCTCGGGGAAATCGTAAGCGGATCGCCGGCAGAGAACGCCGGGCCGTTCGGGTCCACCCGCACGGGCACCCGCCCCAGCAGCGCTACCGGAACATAACCGCTGGTACTAGCCTGGCTCAATCGGATCCCCGGATCGCTGGAGATTACCCCCACAACTTTGGAGCGGTCTTCCGCTCCGGCCTTGGTTACATATCCGGAACTGTGAGGATCGATCGCCACGATATCACCGGGATCCAGAGTCGAATCGTAGGTTGGGTAATCCTCGACGACGTCGTAGAGCCCCGCGGTAGTAATGAGAGCATGGCTTAGCTTAAACGCTCCGATGTTCGCTCCCGGACCACCGCTAGTTCCATAAAGATCCTCATCTTCAAACCACAAATTTCCTGTTTTTTGACTAGCTCCTGAACCAACAATAAATTTAAAAGGGTAAGAAGATGAGCGGGCCTCAGTCATAACCAAGACATCTCCGGCTCCACCGGCATTACCCTGACCAGCATAGAGTTTGCCATTGTAGACAGCTAAAGAAGGGATTTGTGCTTGAGCTCCATCATAACTGATTGACCAACTCGCGCCATCAAAGACCAAGACATCTCCG
>JBBDZL010000014.1:0-7305 GCA_040900215.1 Patescibacteria group bacterium
CGTTTTGGAAGAGATCTCTCCCGAGGAAAATTATCTCCCCGACCGCGAATTGCAGGCTTCAATCTTGCAGCAACTCCCTGAAAATTTAGTCGAGGAGCTGCACGCTCATTTAATGGGACATGAAAAGGAGCAGCGGCAAATCGCAGAGGAGAGGGAAAAAGAATTTAAAGAGACTGCGGAAGGCCAGGTAGTCCGGGGCGAACTTTTTGAAAGGCTGGCGGCGGTCCAATATGGCCGGGCGGGAGCGGAAGCGCAGGACCCCCGGCTGGCGGAGGAACTCTCGCAGGAACTGGTCCAACTGATGCACAACCCGGAGAGGTTTACGCTGGGCCCGCAGATCGGCCACATCCGCAACCCCGATCTGGCCTTTTTCAAGATCAACGACCAAGGGAAGGTTGAGATCGAGGCCGCCGGCGAGGTGAAATTAGGGCTTCTTAATGAAAGATCGGCCGATCAAATTGGAGGAGGATTTAAAGCGGGGATTCAAAAGATGGTCCAGGCCGTCAACGAGGTGGAAAAGCCCGAGGATTTAGGGCTTTCCGCCGTCGCGCAGAGCCGAGCTCGGGGTGGAACTCTCGGTATGGCGGAAGATCTTAAGGTTCGGCTGATCGTTCCCGCCGATCGGAATACAGAAGACAAGCGGAGTCTGGTTAGCCGGCGGGATTTCCGCAGCGAAGGCCAGTACTTCCGCTTCCTGCGGCAGCTCGAGAAAACCGAAATCCTTAAATCGGCCTTCGGCCGGGAGGAAGTAGCCCGAATGGCCGACCACCTCCTCGTTAAAATCCGGGAGAGGTATTAATGTTATTCTCACTTTTGTGAGCCGAGAACGAACGGCCAGAATCATCAAGCGCGTTACCATCATCATTCTCCTGGCCACCGCCGTTCTATTTATCGGCGTTTATCTCTTTTTCTATTTGCTTGGGAGAACAATCGAAGATAACTCCAAGGACAACAGCAAAATAGTCCTGATGGAAAGCGAAAATGCCCTAAGAGATGGGCGAGGCGAAGATCTTTTGATGTATTCGGGATCGTGGAACCTAATCGCATCCGAGAGGCTGGGGGGATTTTCTTCAAAAGTTGTTATTTTCTCTTCAAAACCCACCCTAGTCGAGAAATCAACTGCGCCCTGCCAAGGAACGGCGGCCGCTCTTAAAGAGCAGGGCCAGTATCTGCGGGTGGAAGGAGTGCTCTGCGGCACCGGCTATTGGCTGGAGGATTCAAAAGGTAGAGAGATTCGTTCTCTCGAAGAACTGAAGGCGCGGTTCGGCCCGGTTGAAACTGAGGAAGAGGCGGTTTCGTTTGTGGTTTCCACTCAAGAAGATTTGAAAATCGATGAGGATGGGTTTCCCGAGGGCCACGCTCTTCCCGTCAACGGCGGTTTCCTGGTTCAGTTGATCCGCAAAAACACCTTCGGTTGCGGTCCGCACGCACTAACGCGGATAATTTTTGAGGTCACCGGAGGAGGAGAGGTTCAGAAAATTGCCGAAGACGCGGTGAAATCAACGGGCGGTCCGGAGACCTGCGTGGATTGAAAACGATGCCGATTAAGAAATCTTACCTAGAGAATAAGAAGCCCGCTATCCCTGCCGCTCCACCACCCCCGACGGACCAGAAAACTCGCTCTCGAAAAGCGTGTCTATCGGCCCTTGTTGTCTGGTTAGTGATCTCCGTGCTGGGTGGGGTAATAGCTTTGGCCTTTGGGGGGAGCGATTTCCTCAACGAAATCACTCAAAAAAAGCAATACGGCGACTCCTGTACCAGCGAGGGGAAGACGGGTTTAATCGGTAATAACGGCAACTGCTGGACCTGTACCGGTGACTATACGGTGGTGATCGATTCGACCGATCCTTCGGGAGTTGCCTGCCAAGGCGAAGGCGGCGGTGGAGGTGGAGGTGGGGGTGGGGGCGGGGGCGGCTGCGCCCCTTCAACTGGCTGCGGCTCGTGGTGGTACTGCACTGGAAATTTCTCCCTGTACGGTCAGTGGACTCGTTTCGACGGGTGCCTCCCGACCGGCGACCCCTCATCGTATTTCCAAAATTACTATGGTGAAAGCTGGGTATTATGGAGCGGTACCTGCCGCCAGTGCCCCTAATCGTCTCTCATCGCTGAATGAGCGTCCCGAATGGCCGATCATCTCCTCGTCAAAATCCGGGAAAGATACTAGATTCGGGAGAAAAAGCCCCTAGCCCCCTAAAGTTACTAGCTCCTTTAGTCAACGCATCCAAAGTCAACGCATCCGTCTGCCTTCCGTGCTCTTGTGTTTTAATGTATTAATACATTAAAGTTAAGAGGTAAGAGGGTAGTTTGATTTAGTGTTTTGAAAATGACCCAGGTTTCTAAGAGGATTTTGAGCCCACAGATTAAAGAGCGGTTGGATGCCGTGATTTTGGAGGCCTTCTCCGGCGTGAGATCGGCTTCGGACGCTGCGGAGCTGATCCAAGACCTTTTCACTCCGACCGAGCAAGAGATGTTTAAGAAGAGAATCGGGATCGCGATCTTGCTGGAGAAGAGTTACGACCACCGAACAATCTCCGAGATCCTTAGGGTTTCAACCACGACTATTTCTAAGATTTCTCTTTGGTTGCGCTTCAAGGGGGCAGCTTATCGGAAGATCGCACAGCGCTTGGCTCGGGAAGAAAAATGGCAAAAGATTTTTAGATTTATTGACCAGACTGCTTACGAGCTGATGATCACCCCTTACCACACTCGCGGCGGAAGGAGAGCTCGTAAACCCATCGCCCGTCGGAGCCCGCTTTGATAGTTCCGGCGCTGATATACTTAAGAAGTTCCTCGTTCCCCGGTAGCTCAGTGGGACGGCTCGGCTCCGCCGAACCTAGCCGCTGATCTTCCGGGTCGCTCGGAACGAGTTCCTCGTTCCCCGGTAGCTCAGCGGTAGAGCGCGCGCCTGTTAAGCGCTAGGTCGATGGTTCGAATCCATCCCGGGGAGCCATTCTTGCTATATTGAATTTGATGACCCTTAAGCCCTTAATCGGTTGGGTGAAAGCCAACAAGATTGCCTCTTTAATCATTGCCGTATTGGCCATTCCTCTCATCCTTAGCTGGTGGCCCACCACTTCCTTTGACGGGGGAATCAGTGGGGTCCCCGAGTTCTTTGGCGGGATTGGCGGTGAGAAGGACACGACCGGCACGGTTGGAATCGGCGAAGATCGGGTGGTGATTGAAGAGTCTACCCTTTCAATGGTGGCGAGCGACGTTTCCCAGACGGCCGAGGACGTTGTCTCCTACGCCGAAAAAGAAGGCGGATTCCTGGTCTCTTCTGAAATCCTCTCCCCGGAAGAATCTCCGGTAGCGACGGTCGTGGTCCGGGTTCCGAGCGCCAAGCTGCGGGCGGTGATCGAATACTTCAAGACCCTGGCGGTCAAGGTGGCGTCGGAAAACATCACCGGGGTGGATGTTACCGAAGAGTACGCCGATCTGGACAAGCGGATTGCGACTCTCGAAGAAACGATTGACCAGTTTGAGGCGATCAAGGCGAAAGCCGTCAAGATCTCCGATCTGGTTTCGATCACTCGGGAGATCATTAATCTGCGGGAGCAGATTGATGGGCTAAAGGGGACAAAGAAGTTTATCGCTGATTCCGCCGCCTTTTCCAAGATTACGGTTTCCCTGGCGACCGACGAGTTTGCCTTGCCCTACCAGCCGCCGGAAGGATTCCGCCCCGAAGTGATTTTCAAGCAGGCCGTGCGCGCTCTTCTTTCAGGAGTTTACGCCGTCGCGGGGGGGTTGATTTGGGTGGGAGTTTACTCGGTCGTCGTTATTCCTCTGCTGGTCCTTGCTTGGTACCTCTTGAAGCGCTTCAAGGTTCTTTAATCTAAATAAAAAAAGGGCGGAATCTGGGAGGATTCCACCCTTGGAGGACTAGCGGCGGACGGCTTCGACGGCGAAGACCACGGTCCCTACCGCCGTCAGCGCGATCGCGATCAGAAGCGGGGCGAAGGGGAAGAGGTAGGCTCCCAGCATGCCCCGGCCGATCTCGATCGCCCCGCCCGAGAACTGGATGCGCAACAGCACATACGCCAGCGCCCAGACAGCCAGGCCCAAAACGATCCCGAATCTTTTCATCGGATTCTCCTTCGTCTATCGGATAGAATAATTTTATCCCCGATTCGGCCCTCTGTCAACTATAGGGCTAACAGCGGCCTTTTTACTCCGGCATTCCGAAGTCGAAGAACTCCACGTTAGTCGGAACGTCAAAGCGCGACCCCCCCGCTTCCGGCTTGCAGTTGTATTCCACGCCTTCCTCTTCCAGGGAGACCTCTGCCTCGGCCGACAGCTCCTCGAAGCTCAAGGTGTCTTCCCCCTCGGCTGGCGTGGAGCAGATCTTTACTCCCTGCTCGGCTTCCCAGCTGTAGAGACAGCTGTCCTTGACGAGGAGATAGCCAGTTCCTCCTTCGCTCGGAATCTCCGCATAGAGCGTGTTCTCGTCCTTCATCCAGAAAGTCGCCGTTTGGCCGCCGCTATCCTCCCAGGTACACTTTTGGGCCCGGCCCAAACGCAGGGCGTCAGTTAGAGATCCCGCAAACTCTCCCGAACCTGACGACCCTAAAAGATAAAAGCCCACAACGGCGACCACGATCACGATTGCGATAATTGGCAATAACTTTTTCAATAATTTCACCCCCTTTTAAGAAAGAACAGCACGAATGCGATTCCAAAAAGAATGCCGGCGATTTGGGTTGCGCCGGTGACGATGGTGCTCATCGTGTCCAGGATGATCTCCGAGTCGACTCCCAGGATTCCGATCAGAATGTTAAGGACTTGGGGAACGACGGCAATAAAAGAGGCGACGGCGATGATCACCATTGGGTTGAGAGGGTTGGCAAAGAAGCGGTCTTTAAGGGATGGGGGCCGTTCCGGTTTTTCAGCGGGTGCCACACTGTAATCGTAGCAAAAATAAAAAAAAGCCACCTGAGGTTTTTAGGCCTAGGTGGCTTTGCGTACGGTTGCGGGTGTTAGTTACTTCCCGCTTCGGCGCCGAAGAAGCGTGATCCCTCCGGTGCCGGTAGCGAGGGAGATGGCTGCCATCAGCAGTCCGATCTCTTCCCAACCGCCGCCCGTTTGCGGGGCAGCCGGTGGGTTCTCGCGTTCCCGGGTCGGGGTCGGTGTCACCCCGGGTTCCTCGGTAGGCTCGTCGGTCGGCTCCTGGGTTGGCTCGTCGGTCGGCTCCGCGGTCGGTTCGTCCGTGGGTTCCTGAGTAGGTTCCGCGGTCGGTTCGTCGGTCGGTTCGACCGTGGGCTCTTCCGTCGGCTCCTGGGTTGGCTCGTCCGTGGGTTCCTGAGTAGGTTCCGCGGTCGGTTCGTCGGTCGGGACGGCGGTCGGAGCCGCGCATGGACCCTCATAGTCTTCCTCGTGGCCTTCGTTGGGGTTTCCTGGCTCCGAGAAGTGTCCAGCCCGTCCGTAGATTGCGTGCCAACCGGCCGTGATTTCGAGGTAGGGATTGGTAGCGCTTCCGGTTGCGTGACAGATGGTCGCTCGCCCTGGGTGTCCGGGGCTGGCGTTGGCGGCGAAGGCCGTCAGAGACAAGGCCATCGAGACAACCGCCAAAGCCGTCAGTGAAGCTCCGAAGAATCTTTTCACAGCTTCTCTCCTTGGTTTGGTTTTTCCGGGCGTCTCCCCGGCGAGGATTACGGTTCGATTTCGATCAGGTCGTTCGATACCTCCTTCGGGAGCAGTTCGGCAAAGACGATCAGCCGCTGCCGAGCGGTTCCCCAGGGTGTGCAGGTGACAAGTGCGATCTGCACCCGTCCTTCCTGCAAGGCGGCGTCGTCGGATCGGAAAAAGGTCGCCCAGAAGTTCTCCGGGTCAACTACCACCGATTCCGACACTGTGAACGTGAGAGTTTTCTCCTCCCCGATCACGGAGATTGTATCGCCAATCTCCAGCCTGTCAAGGGCGGTGAAGACTTTGGGGACAGGTCCCCATTGGCGGTGGCCGTAGATCAGGGCCACGCCCACATTTCCGATCTCGGCTCCCCAACCCGGAATCCAGAGAGGATGCTCGCCGGGTTTCGTGAAATAGGGGCCGTTCGGTCCCATCGCCTCTTCCGCCATTCGCAGGTAGGAGGTAACCCCGATCTTCGGGATTTCCAGCGCGACCCTTCCGGACATTACCTCCTCGCGGAGGAAAAAAACCGGAGCGGGAAGGGGAGTGGGTTCGACCAGCTCACCATCTTCGGTCGGCGCTTGGGTGGGGGCGGCCGTCGGCTCGGCCGGAACCAAGGTTGGTTCCGCGGTGGGTTCGACAAGCTCACCACCTTCGGTCGGGATCGCCACCGGGACCGGCACATCTCCTCGGGTGCAGGCTAAAGAAGCCAGCATCAAAAGGAGAATCGCAAAAAGCATGTTTCTCACGCTTATCTCCTCCTTTCCTGAGGATTTTTGGTTATTAAGGTTCTCGGCAAAAAGACGACCCGACGAGGCGGGCCCATTTCAACCTGTTAAAAGAATAACACGGGATCCCCCCCCCCTGTCAACTATGGGATATGGGAAGAATAAAAAACCGCTTTGGGGTGAGCAAAGCGGTTAGAGCAGATTCTTCGGCTTAATTACTGCTCCTCCCATCTCGAGGCAGGCATCGTAGAACTTCCGGGCGCACTCCTCACAGGAGGAGAAGACGACCTTGGGTGACTGGCACTCGACCCGCACCTGGTGCGTGTGCGGAGAGTGAATGCAAGCGAGTTGGAGCACTTCCGTCTTCTTCTTCATCAACCCCTCTCCTTCAGGCTAAGGACTTCCCCCCAGTCTTCCCGGGCGGTGAGCCTTTCGGTCCAGGCGCGAGCGGCCTTTTCTCCCGGATCAGGGCGGTAGATCCGGTGCCTGATTAGACTCCAGTTTCCACAGGCCAAGGAGAGAGCGAGTACAGACCAAGTAAGGAACCCTCCCCAGAACCTTACCACCAGCGGCAGATCGTGGCCGAACGTTCCGTGCCACCGGGTAATCAGGGGCACGGCGATCACCACCAGCGCCAGGTAAATCCGCCACAACCATTTCACTTTGCGGGCGTAGGTGGCCGTAGAGTGATCAAAGGCGTGCCCCAGCTCGTGGGCCAGGGTTTCGGATAGACCCTCAATGTAACGGTGCTGGTCGTAGTAGATCAGCGCGGTCCTTTGCTCCTCGATCCAGGAACCGGCCGATGACCCGCCTAAGAGAAGGAAGTCCCAGAGATTGTGCCTCCTTGTCCTCTCCTGGGAATGGGGGAAGCGAATCACGATCCGCTCGGCTTCGGCCGGATCCATTCCTTCTTCCACTAAGATCTGGTTGAGCAAGGGACGATTAAGAATCACAT
>JBBDZL010000014.1:7405-19874 GCA_040900215.1 Patescibacteria group bacterium
TCCATTCCTTCTTCCACTAAGATCTGGTTGAGCAAGGGACGATTAAGAATCACATCTCCTGGTTCCAACGCTCCCCTCCCGTTATTAGATTTCTCTTATGATATCACGGGGTTGGTAAATGTGGTACGGTAGATGATATTTTTACCTGGAATGAAGGTCGCAATCGGTTCGCAAAATCCGGTCAAGATCGAGGGTGCCAGATCGGCGTTTACCAAAGTTTGGCCCGAGCAGAGTTGGGAGGTCAACGGGGCGGAGGTTTCCTCGGGGGTTTCGAGCCAGCCTATGAGCGATGCGGAGGCGATTCGGGGAGCCGGCAATCGGGCGCGGCGGGCCCGCGCGGCGCTCGACGCCGACTTTGGGGTCGGAATCGAAGGCGGGATAAGCAAGGTTGGGAAACATTATTTCACCTGCGGTTGGGCGGTGGTGGTGGACCGGGACGGCAACGAGGGAATTGGCTCTTCGATTAGGATGATCGTCCCGGAGAAGATGATGCGGCTAATCCGGGAAGGCAAGGAGCTGGGGGAGGTTTGCGACGTGATCTTTGGCGGGGAAAACACTAAGCAGCATCAGGGCCATTTCGGGCTGATGACAAACAATGCGATCACCCGGCCGCAGGCCTACCGCGACGGGGTCATCTCGGCTTTAGCCAGCTTTATCCACCCTCATCTAAGGGAATTGGGTTAGCAGAACTCACAGATTTCGGAGCGGGGGCCTTCGCCCTTCTCGTACTGGTGGACGTAGGTGCCGTCCTCTTTCTTCTTGGGCTCATCGGGCTTGATCTCCTGCCCGCAGTTGTGGCAGATCATCCGTCCTTCGCCGGAGGAGTGCTCCAGAGGCGCATCAGCCTTTGGCTGAGACTTCGCTTCGCTTATCTTCTCTTCTACCATTTCTCTGCAGGTTACCAGAATGTCAATTAGTTTTGCAACCGCTTTACTCTCAAGACGGACGACCGTCCGCTTCAAGAGTAATCAGTTTAATATTGTTAAACTGTTTTTGCCGTGTTTAAAGGATTAACCGCCGCCGAAGCGGCTTCTCGGCTGGAGGAGTTCGGCCCCAACGTTTTGGTGGGGGGCGCTCGCGTCCGACCCCTAAAAATCTTCCTCTCCCAATTCAAGAGTTTCATGGTGGCCATTCTAATCGCGGCGGCTGTCTTTTCGATTCTGGTGGGTGAGCGGCTGGATGCAATTGTGATTTTGGCGATCGTGGTCCTCAACGCCGGCTTCGGCTTCTTCCAGGAGTACCGGGGGGAGAACGCGATCGCCGCTCTCCGGCGGATGGTGGTGAACCGGATCCGCGTGATCCGGGACGGGCAGGAGACGGAGATCAACGCCGAGGAGCTGGTGCCCGGCGATATCTTCCTCCTGCGGGTGGGACAGAAGATTCCGGCCGACGCCAAACTGCTCGAGGCGATTAACCTCTCCGCCAATGAGGCCTCCCTGACCGGCGAATCGGCGCCGGTTTCCAAGCTCGTTTCCGAAAAAGAGGAGGAGGGCTCGGTCTTTATGGGGACGGTGGTCAACAGCGGCCGAGGGATGGCCGAGATCCTCCAAACCGGAATGCGGACCAGGTTCGGCCGAATCGCTTCCCTGATCTCGGAAGTGAAAGAGGAGGCGACCCCTCTCCAGAAGGATCTAAACCGTTTGGGCGGCGTGATCATCGTGATTGGAATCTTCGCCGCCTTGGCAATCTTTGCGATCGGCGAGCTGCACGGCAACCCGCTGGTGGAGACCCTGCTGGCGGCGATCTCGCTGGCGGTGGCGGTGGTTCCGGAGGGACTGCCGGCGATTGTGACGATTACCCTGGGGTTGGGCGCTCAGCGAATGGCTCGCAAGAACACCATCATCCGCCGGCTCTCTTCCATCGAAACCTTCGGTTCGACCGATGTGATCTGCACCGATAAGACCGGGACCATCACCAAGAACGAGATGGTCGTCAAAAAAGTTGTGATGGACGGAAAGGTCTACGAGGAGGCGGCTATCCACCCGGAAAAGAACAAAAAGTTTGCTCAGATTATTAGGGCGGGGGTTCTGGCCAACACCGCCTCTCTGGTTGAAGAAAAAGGAGAGTTCAAGGTTTTGGGCGACTCCACCGAGGGGGCTCTGCTTCTTCTGGCGAGGGAGCACGGGATCGATTACCGCAATGAGCGAGATAAGGGGAAGCTCTTCCGCGAGTTCTCCTTCGACCAAAAGCTGAAGCGGATGTCGGTGGTCTGGGATACCCCCGGCATCGGCTACGAGATCCTCACCAAGAGCGCCCCCGAGATCCTGCTGGACCTCTCCACCCTTTCGGCCAAAGAAAAGAAAGAGGTCAAGGAGCAGATCGATGCCCTATCCTCCCAGGGCTTTCGCTGTCTGGGCTTCGGCTACCGGCGCGTGAGTCATGAGGATCCTTCTCATGAGATGACGCGGGAGGAGGCCGAGCGGGATTTGGAGTACCTGGGGTTTGTGGCGATCTACGACCCGCCCCGGGAGGGGGTCAAAGAAGCGATCCGGCTTTCCCACCAGGCCGGGATTGCGGTACGGATTATCACCGGCGACAACCCCCTCACCGCCCGGGCGGTGGGGCAGGAGGTGGGGCTCTTCGCGACCGAGGAGCAGGTGATTGAGGGGCCGGCGATTGAGGCGATGAGCGACGAGGAGCTGCGGGAAGCGGTGAAGCGGGTCAAGATCTTCGCCCGGGTTTCCCCGGAGCACAAAATCAGAATCGTCAAGGCCTACAAGGATCTCGGCAAGGTGGTGGCAGTCACCGGCGACGGGGTGAACGACGCCCCGGCGCTGAAGCAGGCGGACGTGGGGATGGCGATGGGGATCTCCGGGACGGACGTCGCCAAGGAGTCGGCCGATGCGGTGCTGGCGGACGACAACTTCATTTCGGTGGTGGCGGCGATCGAGCAGGGCCGGCTGATCTACTGCAACATCCTTAAAAGCATCCGCTACCTTTTGGGGTGCAACTTCGGCGAGCTGGTGACGGTGCTGGGGGCGGTCGCCCTGGGGTTTCCGGTACCGCTCACTCCGATCCAAATCCTTTGGATGAACCTGGTCACCGATGGCCTGCCGGCGCTGGCGCTTTCGGAGGACCCCGGCGACCACAACGTGATGGATGAGCCGCCGCGCCGGAAGGGCGTGCCGGTGCTGGATCTGCTGGGCAAGCGCTGGCTCCTGACGGTCGGGCTGGGTCTGGGAATCATCTCGCTAGCGACCTTTATCCTCCTCGATTTCACATCCTTAGAGAAGGCCCGGACCGCGACCTTCACCGTGTTTGTGGTGGGGGAGATGGTGGCCGCGCTGGCGGTGCGGAAGGGAGAGCGGCTCTTCTCCAACCCCCTGCTCTGGGTGGCGATCGTCGCCTCCCTCGGCCTCCAGGCCGCAATTCTCTTCCTCCCGCCGCTGCAGAAAATCTTTGATACCGTTCCGTTGTTCTAATCATCCGCTCGGCTTTCAAGTTCCCGCTTCGCAAACTTGACCACCGGCGAAACGGAAGCGAAGTGTTTCCTTGCCCTGCTTCTTTCCGTTTCGCAGAATCCGGTGGTCTCAAACACTGCTCGCTGGGCTTTCTCGAAATCCTGCGCTTCCTTCCCAACTATTCTCTATTCCTATCTTATTTTTGTTACCCTTAATTAATGCTCGAGCAAGTTTGGGCGCACGAAGGCGAAGAGGAAGAAATTCCGGTCTCACCTTTAGGTGAAACTTTGGGGGAACGGCTTACCGGTCTCTCCGTTTTTGGTCTGGAGTTGGCGACGGGCATCGCCCTTACCTTAATTATCCTCTCAATTATTTGGAAAAATAAAACCGAAAAAGCCAAGTGGTTCCTTTATCTGGGAATTGCGGTACCGATCTTTCTGGCGACCATTTTTATGGCCGGCTCAACCGTCTATCTCAACCTGGTTTCCACCTCCGGCGGTCCGGTGCACTGGCACGCGGATTTCCAGGTTTGGGCTTGCGGCCAGGAGTTGGATCTGATTGATCCGACCGGGATCTCCAACCGGGTCGGTTCCCCGGTTTTCCACGAGCACGGGGACGACCGGATTCATGTCGAGGGCGTGGTGACCGATTTGGCGGACGCCGCTTTGGGGCGCTTCTTCGGTTTTGTCGGCGGCGAGCTGCATGACGATCACTTTTCTTTCCCGACGAATGAGAAGGTCCACGAATACGACAACGGTGACCTTTGTTCGGACGGGAAGCCCGGCCTGCTTCAGGTGTTCGTCTGGAAGACCGACCAGGACCAGAGCGAGTTCTACCAGGAAAAACTGGACCATTTCGAGGATTACGTGCTCTCTCCCTACGGAACGATCCCGCCCGGCGACTGCCTGATTGTAGAATTTGGCGAGGAGAAGGAGAGCACCGATAAGCTCTGCACCTTTTATCGGCTCGCCGAACAGAAAGGAGAGTTAAGGAGAAGATAATGGAACCCACGGCGATCTCTTCGCTTCCAACCATCGCGACCGTCCTGGGGACGGCGGCGATTGATTCGATCAACCCTTGCGCGATTGGAGTCCTGATCCTGATGATTTCGGTGATGCTCTCCCAGAAGCACTCCGTCCGGCGGATGCTGCTTCTGGGCGGGTTTTATATCTTTGCGATCTTCCTGACTTATCTCTTGGCCGGTTTGGGATTACTTTACGGGCTTTCCAAAGTTCCCCTTTATATTGCCGAGTACATCTCCATTTTGGTGGGGGTTTTTATCATCTTGGCGGGGCTGGTCGAAATCAAAGACTTCTTCTGGTACGGCCGGTGGTTCTCGTTGGGAATCCCGGTCTCGATCTCGAAGAAGCTGCACAGGATGGCCGCCGGATCCACCGCTTCCCTTCTAGGAGTTTCGGCCTTGGGAGCTTTCGTGGCGGCGGTGGAGCTCCCTTGTACCGGCGCGCCTTACCTGGCGATTATCGCGCTGCTTTCCCAAAACTTTGATCTGACGGCCTTCCTGCTGCTCGTGATTTACAACATTATCTTTGTTGCTCCGCTGCTGGTGATTTTAATCATGGTCGCTTTAGGATTCGAATTGTCCAAGGTCCAGCGCTTCCGCATGGAAGGGCGGGCCTACATGCGCTTGCTGATCGGGATGCTGCTAGTATTTTTAGGTTGGCTCTTAATGCTGATTGCGAACGGAACGGTTAATCTTGGCTAAGATGGCAGGGACAATTATCAAGAGAAAAGGGCACCGGGAAAAATACGACGAACGGAAGGTCTACGCTTCCGTCTACGCGGCGTGCCTGGCGGCGCAGGAGCCGGAGGAAAAGGCGGAGAAGATCGCGGCGGCGGTCGTGAAAAAGATTACCCGCTTCGCTACCGATTTCAAGGTAGTGCCGTCGGACCGGATCTTCCGCGAGGTGATCGTGGAGCTGGGGAAGCTTTCCCCCGATGCGGTCTTTCTTTACGAAACGCACCGCGATTTGTCATAATGTTCCCGTGACCAAGAAGCGCATCATCGTTCTCGTTTTAATCCTCTTAGTCTTAGCAATCGGCGGCGGGGCCGCCTACGTTTTTTACCTCCGGCCGGAACTGGGAGAGCAGCTTAAGGATTGGATCGCCGGCTTAACCGAGGGAACGGGGGAGGGGGAGGAGACCGGCGAAGAAACCGGTGAGGAGGTTGCCTGCGAAGATCAAACCTACACCAACACCCACCAGGGGTACGAGGTCTGCTACCCGGACGGCTGGTACACCCAGGCCTTCGGCTATTCCCAGCTCTCGGTCGGGTTTGATGCCGCCGCCATCCCTGAGGCCAGCGAATACGGAGGCGTTTTCGTGGTTAACGTTTCCCGGGAGTCCGCCGCGACCGTGATTGCCGACCAGCTCTCCAATCTCGATAGCCCGACCACCACGACGGTGACGGTCGATTCCGTGTCAGGAATCAGGATTGAGGGGGTAATCCCGGCCGACAGCTTCTTTTTCGCCGGCTACCGCGAGGCGGTGATCATGATGGAAAAGTTCGGCCGGACCTACACCGTCAGGATGCTCTCTTCCCCGGACGGCTACGCGACCAACCTCCCGCTCTACAACGCGTTTGTCGAGAGCTGGAAGTTCCTGGAAGGAACAGCAGCAGCGCCTTGGGGGGACGACATTTATCTTGAGACTCCTTGGCCCGGCGACGAGGCCAGCGGTTCTTTCTTGATCGCCGGTTCGGCCCAGGGGGCGTTTGAGAGCACGATTGTGGCCCGCCTCAAGACCGTCAACGGGACGGTCCTCTTCGAGCAGCCGATCACCTACAACGCGCCGGACGTGGGGGAGCTGGGGTACTTCAATATTACGGTCAACTTCACCACTACTGCGGAATCGGGGACCCTGGAAGTCTTCCACACCTCCGCCATGGACGGTTCAATATTAGACTTGGTTTCGGTTCCGCTGGTATTCAAGTAAAATGGAAGCTTTCCCGAAAACCCCCGAAGTAAAACCCGCGACCGGCGGGAAGGGCGGCGGGAAAACCTGCCTGAAGATCCTCTTAATCGCCGGATTGATCCTTTTCATTCTCTTCCTGCTGGCCGCGGGGGCAATCGCGTTCGTGGTCGCCAAAACCGGTCTGGTCGAGGTCCCGGTTATCTCCCGCCTGATCGAGTTCCCGCCCCCGCCGGTGGATTTTTCCTTCAAGTCCGTCTCCCAGGCCCAACTGGAGAAAAAGCTGGAAAATCTGGAGAGTTCCTCCGGCAAAATCAATTTTACCCTGACGGATGGGGAGGCAAACACCCTGCTTCCCGAATTGCTTAAGCAAGCGGAAGGCGAGTTGGCCGTTGTCAAAGAGCTCAAAATCAAGTTCACCGAAAACACGGTTCACATCGGGGGAACGCTGGTCCAAAACGACGCCCCTTTCTACATTGCCTTGAAATTGGCCAAGCCGCTGCGCGGTCCCTTGGAGTTTGAATTTCTGCAGGCGCGCCTGGGAGCTTTGTCCATCCCTCCGTTGGTGGTGGGGGCCCTAATCCAGCAGCTTCTGGAGGCCCAGAATCTTTCCCTGGACGATCTTCCCGTCTCCAGCATTACGGTGTCGGAAGGCAAGATCACCTTGACGGGGCTTGATCTGAGTGCGATTTCGGGGGGAGAGTAGGTCTTCTCCTGACCATCACTTGACATTCAGGAAAGCTTTCCTGTATCTTTCCTGTAGCTGCCCTTACAAGGGCATTTTTTATTCTGAGAGGGGGTGAAACTCTATGGCATACAGTCTAGTTTCAAAAAAGAGCGGCCGGACCTACTACCTGCACGGTTTGACCGTTACTCTTAAGAACACCGGCAAGCAGCAGACGATCTACTACTTCGCTCCGGACATTCGCTCGGGTGCGTTGGACGCGGTCCCCGGAGGGATGATAGTTCAGGAGAACCCTCGCACCGGTCTTCCTTACCTTAAGAGAGGGTAAACCCGGTTCGTTCAGACCGCCCCACCTTTGACCTCTGATTAATTCGGAGGCAGAGGCGGGGCGGTTTCTGTTTGCGCCATCGGTTAAAATATAAGCAAAGAAACAAGAGGAGGGAGATAATGCGTCCGGAACTTTTCTTTGATCTCGACGAAACGCTGCCGCTCTTTTATCGCGTCGGTCCCGTTTGGGAACTGGTTCGCGGTCTGCCAAGGTTTGTGGAGCACTCCTTTGCGCTGGGGATGGCTAAGAAGATCTCTCCTGCGCTGCGACTGGCCTACTACTTCCGCCGGGTCTACCTCGGCCGGAAGGTGGCGATCGGGGCCGGGACGGTGATCTTCCCCGGCGCCTACATCGGCGAGGGAGTGATCATCGGCCGGAACTGCCGGATCGGGCAGAACGCGACCCTCAGGGGCCCGCTGATCCTCTTTGATGACTGCGTTGTTGGTCCGGCGGGGGAGGTGGTTCATTCCATCTTCTTTCCCGGGGCCCGCGCCGCCCACAAGAACTTCATCGGCGACTCCCTCATCGGCTCCCGGGCCAACCTCGGCGCCGGTTCGGAAACCGCCAACTGGAAGCTGGACGGTTCCGAGATCGGCTTCTGGGTCGGCGAGGAGCGGGTGCAGACCGGCCTGACGAAGTTCGGGGCGGTGATCGGCGACGGCTCTTCGATCGGCGGCAACAGCGTCTTCCAGCCCGGCGCCTTGCTGGGAAAGAACTCCCGCGTCGGTCCGCTGGTGGCAGTGCCGAACCGTTACTTTCCGGATGGAACGGTGCTCAAGAGCTGATCCTTTTACCCGTCTTGGGGAAACCTAAGACGGGCTTTTTCTTCCCCTGATATAATTACCGAATAACTTGAGAAGGGAGGGAGAGGATGCGCCGCTTCATGGGTACCGCGGCACTGATCTGTGCTGCCACTTACGTGGTTGCGATTTACTTCTTCGGCGGGGCGATCTACGTGACCTTAATTGCCCTCCGGGGCTTTTGGTTTACCCTGGCGGTCGTCTTTACCGCTTTCGGTCTCTGGGGCTCCCTCTTCTACCTGATCCTCCTTCAGCTGGACGCTTTCGACGAGGTGCGGGGCTACATTGCCCAGCTGACGGGGAAGAAGAAGCCGGGATTGATTGCCCGGATCCAGCTGAAAATCCTGGATATCTTTGCCCGGATCCGCCGCAAGGAGAACGGGAAGGCATTCGCGGCGCGGTTGGAGCAGAAGGTGGAGGACGCCCACGCCGGCCGGACGATGATCTCCCCGGGGTGGATCCTGATCATCTTTGTCGCTCTCAACCCGCTCTTCGCGGTTCCGGTGGTCCGTCTCTCTTTCCCCCGGGAGCGCTGGGTCGCCGGCCTGCTGTGGGTCTGGATCGGAACGGCGGCCGAGGTAGCGACTTGGTTTCTGCCTCTTTACGGGGGGGCCTCGCTCGTCATTCGGTTCGTGGTCTCGCTGTTCGGATAGGGATGGCTTCCGCCGTCCCTTTTTTTTGTTATTCTGGTTTCAGAGAGGGGGTGAATCAACATAGTGTCTACACCAAACCTGCATCACAACCTCATTCAGCAGCTCTCGGAGCTGATGGATTCCGTCTGGCGCTACGAGCACTTCTACAAGACCGATGCCGACGCCTGTCCCAAGTGCAAGGAGATCTGGGAAGCGCTTCACCAGCGCCATGAGGAGGACATCAAGTCCCTCAAGGATCACCTCGCCGATCACGTTAAGGCCGGCGACTGGTAGCTTCTCTGTTAGAATAGCGAGAGCATGACCGTACCGTTTGCGGATTTTCAAAAAGTCGACCTGCGGGTCGGTAAAGTGAAGAATGTCGAAGAGATCGAAGGACTCGATCGGGTCTATAAGTTGGAAATCGACTTGGGGGAGAGGAAAAATCGCACGATTATCGCCGGAGTGAAGGAGCACCTGGCCCCCTTCGAACTTTTAGGCAAGAGCGTAGTTGTCGTCGCGAACCTGGAACCTAAAGATGTTCGGGGGGTGCTTTCGGAGGGAATGCTCCTCGCCGCGGAGGTCGACGGCCGGCCGATCCTGCTCGTTCCCGAAGAGGAAGTCAAACCCGGAACCCCCATACATTGAAGATTTAATGGTGGGCCCGCTTGGATTCGAACCAAGAACCACCAAGGTATAAGCTTGGTGCTCTAACCATTGAGCTACAGGCCCTGTTTGTAATTATAATCTATCCTTCCGTTTTTCCCGTGTTAAACTTAAGAAAATCTGTTGGAAAGCCCCGACGCCTGCGGGTGCGGGGTCCCGACTAGAACGTCGGGAGAGGAAAAGACAATGGACCTCATTGAAGTTTCCGGCAGCCACTATGAGATCGGCTTCCAGATTGGTCAGGCTACCGCCGGCCAAATCGCCGCCGTGCTTTCTCCCAAACCCCTCACTCCCGGCTTTCAAAAGCGGGTGGCGGTCCTGGCCCCACTCCATGAGCGGGCTTTTCCCCATCTGTTGAAAGAGATTCAGGGGATGGCGGATGGCAGTGGGCAGGAGTTTGAGAAGCTGCTGGCTTGGAACTTCTTCGAGCAGGCCGGCTGTACCAGCATCTTGGCGTTAGGTCCGGGCGGTTTCCTCGCCCACAACGAAGACGGCAACCCTGTCTTCCGGAACCACCTCTCCTTGGTTAAGATGCGAATTCCGAGAGGTCAGACTATCATCTCTCTCCAGTATCCCGGGGAGCTGGGCGGCAACGCCGTTTCCGTTAATTCCGAAGGGCTGGTCTTCTCGGTCAACTTCATCGGGCCGGAACGGCTGGCAAACGTGGGGTATAGTGCGAACTTCTTAGCGCGGGAGTTGCTAGGGGCAAGGAATCTGGGAGAAGTAAGAGGAATTCTCGCGGGTTGTCGGCCTCGGGCTGATGTTTACCACTGGTTCGTCTACTCCTGTTCGGAAGGAAAAGCCCTTTCGATCGAGTTACTGAAAGACCGTGAGTCCATTCAAGAGTTTCGGGAGGGGCTGCATTTCCACACCAACCACTGCCTCAACCCGGACTCCGGGAACGAGCCGCAGGGGGAAGATGAATCTTCCGTCGCCCGCTTGGGTCGGTTGCCGCGGTTCTTTCGGGGAGAAGTTACCCGCGATCGGGCAGTACGGGCGCTCTCGGACCACCGGGGAAAATGGCCGATCTGCCGGCACGGGGGAGAGGGTCTGCTCACGCTCGCGAACGTGGTCGTCGACCTCGGTTCGCTGGAGATGCGGGTCGCCGAGGGTCCTACCTGCCGGATTCGAGAGTACTTCACAGCATCGGTTTAAATGACCGGTGCTTTCTTTTTTGTTACTCTTAAAGTAGTGGGAGGAGGTGAAAAATTTGAAATTTCTTGATCCCTACCGGGAAACACTGCACTGGGTCTTTGATGCCGCTTCTGTGCTGGCCTTGGCTCTGGGAGTCTACGGAGCTTTTTGGGGAGACCTGTGGCTAGCTTCTACCCAGTGGATGCTAGTTTCGATTTGGTTATTAATATTCTCAACCCACGTTCGCCGAGTATAGGTTGGAGAAATTAAAAACCGCCTTTCGGCGGCTGCCTATCCTTTACTCTATCCTATCGGTTTATAGTTCGGCCAGTTCCATCTTCTCCTGAGGAGCGGTAACTTGGATGTGGTCCAAGTATTTTTCGGTGGTCGAGAGGCGGTGGTGGCCGGCGATTTTGGAAACCAGCACCAGCGAGGCGCCGCGCTTGAGGTGGTGGGCGATGAAGGTGTGGCGCAGGTCGTTGACGGTCGCGTCCTCAATTCCCGCCAGCTCCAGGTAGCGTTTGATGGTGGAGCGGATGTTCCGAACCAGCAGGGCTTTGCCCGTGCGGGTGATAAAAAGGTGCTCGGATTTGGTCTGAGGCCGCCCTTCCAAGTAGGCCTGCAGGGCCTTCTGGGAGCGGGAGTTTAGCGGGACGTTTCTCTCCGGGTGGCGGTTGAAGGAGGCGATCCGAGTTTCACCCGTTCTTCCGCCGGTTCCCAGTTTGACGTCGGAGTTTTCGAGGCGGGACAGTTCCCCGATCCGCATTCCGGTTTGGAGCAGCAGCTCCACAATTGCGTAGGTGCGGGCATCGTTCTGGGCGGTGTCGCGGAGGGCGCGATACTCGGTTTCGGAAAGGATGCGGGGCGGCTTGGTTTCGAAGCGGGGGTGGGAAACCAGCAGAGCCGGATCATCGGTCACAAACTCGTTAACCTTTAGGAAGCGGAAGAAGGTCTTAACGGCGTTGGTCTTGCGGGAAACGGATTTGGGAGTGTAGCCGTTTTTCAACAGCTTAGCCATAAACGCTTCGACGTCCTCCTTGGTGATTTCAACGAGATGCGCTTTCTTGAGTTCCTCCAGAAATTCGACCAGCTGGTCGATGTCTTTTCCGTAAGCCAAAACGGTGGACTGGGAGCGATTTTTCTCCTTAAGGTGTTCGACGAATTTTTGGTGCGCCGTTCGCAAAGGGATCATTCCAGAGGAAGATTATCATTACCCCATAGCGATGTCAAGCACCAGTAGGTGCTTGGACGTTAGAGCGTAGCGAGGACGCCGAAGGCAAGCGAGTGGGGCGAGCTTGTTCCAATAGGCACCCGAACACCCTAATAGCGCTTGCTACAATGATTCTGATGAACCGCCCTGCCCTCTTTTTACTAACTCTGGCGACGCTGGGCCTAGTGGTCTATTCGGTCCGTTCTTATCTCATGGTTCGATCCGGAGAGGAAGATTTGGATTATTTGCGCCGGCAGGTGGATCAACTGCAGGGAAAAGTGACGGAACAGGAGGGCGCCCTCGCTTACTACCAGTCCCCCGAATTTGTCTACCAAGCGGCGCTGGAGCAGTTCGGCTGGACCAGGCCCGGCGAGGTAATCCCGGTCCTGTCGGACTTAAAAGACAAGGGAATTGAGATTGAGAAGGAAGCGGAAACCAGTTCCGGAGGATTCGCGGCGACCGTCCCCCTCCCCAACTGGAAGCGCTGGCGTACCCTGTTTTTTGAGAATTGACGGTAGGTTATAATTGAAGTCCGCAGCGGGCTGGTGGAACGGTTACCACGCCTGGCCCATAACCAGGAGGACCCGGTTCAATTCCGGGGCCCGCAACCAGGCTAGGTAGCTCATCCGGTTAGAGCGCCGCCCTCATAAAGCGGAGGTAGTCGGTTCGATTCCGACCCTAGCCACCA
>JBBDZL010000015.1:0-19572 GCA_040900215.1 Patescibacteria group bacterium
GAGCGCCGCCCTCATAAAGCGGAGGTAGTCGGTTCGATTCCGACCCTAGCCACCACACCCCAACTTTCCTTTTGATACGGTTTGAGTGCTATCATTTCTCTGTTATGGCTAAGAAGAGAGTTTTGACCGGCGACCGGCCGACTGGCCCGCTGCATCTGGGTCACTACGTCGGGAGCCTAAAGGCCCGGCTGGAGCTGCAGGATCAGGCGGAGGTTTTCATTCTGATTGCCGACTATCACACCCTGACCCGGGGGATCAGCAAGGAGAAAACCGCCCGGATTAAGGAACATACCCGAGATTTAATGCTCGATTATCTCGCCGTCGGTCTTGATCCAAAAAAAATTACTTTCTACCGCCAATCGGATGTGCCGGCTGTGGCGGAACTGGCGCTCCTCTTTGGAATGCTGGTGACGGTTCCTCGGCTCTCCCGCGTCCCCACGCTGAAAGAAGTAATGCGGGATGAAAAGATTGAAAATCCTTCCTTCGGCTTACTGGGCTATCCGGTTCTTCAGGCGGCGGATATCGCGCTGGTGAAGGGCGAACTGGTGCCGGTCGGGAAGGACCAGGCCTCTCATCTGGAAGTGACTCGCGAGATCGTTCGCCGCTTCAACAGCGAATTCGCACCGGTCTTTCCGGAACCGGAAGCGCTGATTAAAGGCGAAGTCCTCCCCGGCACCGACGGCAAAGCCAAGATGAGCAAATCGTTGGGGAACGCGATTATGCTCTCTGATGACTTCGAAACCGTTAAGGATAAAGTAATGAAAATGTATACCGATCCGACCCGCATCCGGCCGACCGATCCGGGCCACGTCGAGGACAACCCGGTTTTCGCCTATCTTGACGCCTTTGCTCCCGACACCCGAAAGGTGTCGGAACTAAAAGAGCGCTATCAAAAGGGAACGGTGGGGGATGTGGAAGTTAAGGAATACCTTGCCCAGGTTTTGAATGAATTTTTGGATCCCATCCGCGAGCGCCGTCAAGAAGCCGCCAAAAATGTTAACTTAGATGAGATCCTCGAAAGCGGCCGCGACAAGGTCGCGCCCATCGCGGCGGAAACCTTAAAGCAAGCCCGCCAAGCAATCGGAATTGAGTAATAAAATGGAACAAAGACGTCTACCCCAAAATCTCAAATCTCCCCTGCCGAAAGTCCCCTCCCGCGGAGGGCTGATTCAAGCTCTCTTTCTCCTGATATTGATCGCGCTGGTGGCCTGGTCTTTTATGACTCCCCTGACCCAGCCGCAGGAGATTCCGATCTCCGAGGTGATCGAAAAAATCAAGGCCGGCGAGGTCAAGAAAATCGTGGTGGAGGGGACCGAATTGCAGGTCACTTTCAAATCCGATGAGCAAGTTTTTTCCAAGCGCGAACCCGGCACCGGCTTTTTGGATATCCTCACTCAAGCGGGGGTTGATCCGGCGCTGGTAGAAGAGGGAATTTTGGTCCGCGAGGGGTTCCCTTGGGGCGAAGTGATCCTCAACCTATTGCCGATTTTCCTGATTGCGATTCTCTTCGTCTACTTCCTCCGCCAAGCCCGGGGCGGAACTTCAGACATTCTTTCCTTCGGCCGCTCGCGCGCCAAGCTGTTCGTGCGGGGAAAGAAGCTGCGGGTGACCTTCAACGACGTCGCGGGGGTGGACGAGGCCAAGCAGGAGCTGGAGGAGGTAGTCGATTTCCTCAAGAATCCCGGCAAATACCAGGCGCTGGGGGCGCGGATCCCGAAGGGAGTGCTGCTGGTCGGGCCGGCCGGGACGGGGAAGACTCTGATGGCTCGGGCGGTCGCCGGCGAAGCCAACGTCTCCTTCTACTCCATGTCCGGTTCGGAGTTTATGGAGATGCTGGTCGGAGTGGGGGCGGCCCGGGTCCGGGATCTTTTCGACACCGCTAAGCGCAACGCGCCGGCGATTATTTTCATCGATGAGATCGAGTCCATCGGTCGCCAGCGGGGAACGAGTATGACCGGCGGGCACGAAGAGCGGGAGCAGACCCTTAACCAGATCCTGTCCGAAATGGACGGCTTCACCCCCAACGACAACGTGATCGTGCTGGCGGCGACCAACCGCCCCGAACTGCTGGACCCGGCGCTGACCCGCCCTGGCCGCTTTGACCGGCGGGTGGTGCTGGATCTGCCGGATATCGAGGGCCGGAAGGAGATCTTTAAGATCCACATGCGCGGCAAGCCGATGGGACCCGACGTGGATCTTGGGAAGATTGCCAAGCGGACGGTCGGTTTCTCCGGCGCCGACATTGAGAACATGCTTAATGAGGCGGCGATCTTGGCGGCCCGGCTGAACAAGAAAATGGTCGGGATGCCCGATTTGGAAGAATCAGCTACCAAAGTGAAGCTGGGACCAGAGAAGAAACGCCTGCAGTCGCCCGAGGAGCGCCGGATGACGGCCTACCACGAGGGCGGCCACGCGATTGTCGCTTCCCAGCTGCCGCACATGGATCCGGTTCACCGCGTCAGCATTGTTTCTCGAGGACTGGCGCTAGGCTTCACCGAAATCCCGCCGGCGTCGGACAAGTATCACCACACCAAGACCGAACTGCTGGAGCGGGTGGCCTCTCTTTTGGGCGGGCGGGCGGCGGAGGAAGTGATCTTCAAGGAATTCAGCGCCGGGGCCTCCTCCGATCTGGCGCAGGCCACTTCCATCGTCCGCCGGATGGTAATGGAATTCGGAATGTCCAATCTGGGGCCGATTTCCCTCACTTCGGGGGAAATGGAATGGTTCGGCGTCGCCCGCGAAACCAGCAGCTATATTTCCGAGGAAATGGCAGGGAAAGTGGACCGGGAGATCAACCGGATTCTGGGGGAGGCCTACGCCCAAGCGAAGCGGATCTTGGAAAAGAATCTGCCCAAGCTGGACAAGGTGGCGGCCGCTCTTCTAGAGAAGGAAACCCTGGAGGAGGAAGAGTTTAAAAAGCTTATTAGCTGATGAACCGTCTGGTTCTAATTGATACCCTCAACTTCTTTCACCGGGCCTTCCACGCTTACCCCCCGCAGTTAACTACCCTCCAAGGCGAGCCGGTCAACGCCGTTTACGGGTTTGCCTCCATGCTGATCGGGTTGGCGGAGGAGCTCCAACCGACGCACCTCGCCGTCGCTTACGAGTCGGAGAAGGAGCCCACCTTCCGGGTCTTGGAATTCCCCGCCTACAAAGCGACCCGGGTTCCCCTGCCTCCTGAAGAGCAAGTCCAATTTGATTCCCAGCTTCCCCGGTTGGAGGAGTTCATTCGGGCGGCCGGGATTGCCGAATTGCGGGCGGAGGGGTTCGAGGCCGATGACATAATTGGAACAGTCACAAAGTCAGTGAGTCAGAAGTCAGGAGTAGAGATCATCATTGCGTCGAACGACAGGGATTTAATGCAGTTAATTCGACCAGGGGTCCGCTTCTACCTGCCGGCGGTCGGGAGGCAGCCCCGACGCAAGATCGGGGCCCCGACCGGAGCGTCGGGGAAGGCCAAGCTCTATGGAGAGAAAGAGTTCTTTGAGGAGTACGGGTTTAAGCCCCCCTTCCTGGTCGATTACAAAGCCCTTCGGGGCGATCCTTCCGATAATATTCCGGGGGTGCGGGGAATCGGAGAAAAAACCGCCGCCGAGCTGGTGAAGAAATACGGCCCGGTCGAGGATATTTACAAGCACATCTTAGATATTAGGCCGGCGGTAGCTCAAAAGCTCGCCGACGATAAAAGCAACGCTGAGCTTTCGCGCCGGTTGGCAACGATCGTAACGGACGCTCCGATTAAGTTTGAACTGGAAGATTTGAAATTTACCGGTTTCGATCGCCCGGAGTTAAAGGATCTCTTTCGGAAGTGGGGCTTCCGGTCTCTGCTCAGTAAACTGGAAGGGGGACCGGTAGAGGAGTCGAATCAGAACCAGATGAAACTACTATGAGAGTTGCTTTGGTGCACGATTTCTTAAATCAATACGGCGGCGCGGAGCGGGTGCTGGAAGCGATCCATGAGATCTTCCCCTACGCTCCGGTCTACACGAGCCTGTACGACCCGTCCAAGCTCCCTTTAAGGATGAAAAACTGGGAGATCTGTCCTTTCAAGCTTCCCCGCTTGCCGTTCGCCCACTTTCTAAAGTACTACACCGCCTTTTACCCCTTTCTTTTCGAGAACCTCGACCTGCGGGAGTATGATCTGGTGATCTCCTCGACCGCCTTCTTTGCCAAAGGCATCAGGGTCAAGCCCGGGGCGGTGCACATCTCCTACATCCACACCCCGCCAAGATTTCTTTACCATTATTCGGCTGAAACCGGGAAGCGGGAGCTCTTCTTCTATCGTCCGATCCTGGCGGTCTTGGATAGTTTCTTCCGCATCTGGGATTACGGGGCCGCCCAGCGTCCGGACTTCCTCATCGTTAACTCGAATGAAGTCGCGAAGCGGGTGAAGAAGTTCTACGGCCGAGAGGCAACGGTGATCTATCCGCCCGTCGAATTGCCGCAACAAAAGCTAGGAGCTAGGAGTCGGGAGTCAGAAAGGGAATTTTATTATCTAGTGATTTCAAGGTTATTGTCATATAAAAGAATCGATCTAGCGATTCGAGCCGCCAACGAGCTTAAGATTCCTCTCAAAATCGCCGGGACGGGGAGAGAAGAAACCCGCTTGAAAAAGATGGCTGGACCGACGATCGAGTTCTTGGGTTTTCTGAGCGACGAAAAACTGTCGGAACTATATTCCAACTGCCAAGCGTTAGTTTTCCCCACAGATGAGGACTTTGGGATCGTACCGGTTGAAGCGATGTCCTTTGGCAGACCGGTATTAGCGTTTGCGAAGGGGGGTGCTCTGGAAACTGTCGCGGCTGGAAAAACCGGCGAATTTTTCCAAGAACCGACGGTCGAGTCCCTCGTGGAGGTTTGGAAAAACTTTGATCCGTCCCAATACAAGCCGGCGGATTGCATCGCCCAAGCGCGAAAGTTTTCGAAGGAAAAGTTCAAGAAAGAATTCTCCGAATTCGTATCGGCCCATCGCCGCCATTAGTCCATCGGTTCAATTTAACCGATTTTGCTCTATACTTAACCCGTATGCCTGAATTACCTGAAGTAGAAACCATCCGGCGGCAGCTTCATAAGGAAGTTTCCGGCAACTCTATTACCGATATCTGGACGGATGTCCCCAAGATGGTCCGGCCGTCCCTGAAGGAGGTTCTTTCCCGGGTTAAGGGGCAGAAGGTTGCTGCGGTGGAGCGCCGGGGGAAGCTTTTGATCCTGCGGCTAGCGGGGCAGGAAAATCTTGTTCTGCACCTGCGCCTTTCCGGCCAGCTTTTTATCCACGGGGCTTCCGATCATAAAGACCCCTTTCTCCACATCTTGATTAAGCTCTCCGACGGCCGGGACCTGCATTTCAACGATGCGCGCAAGTTCGGATACGTCCAGCTGGTGGAAAACGACGCGGATTTAGCCAAGATTGTCGCCGGGTACGGCCCCGAGCCGCTGGATGACCTGACCGAAGATAAGTTTGTCGAAATTGTCGGTAAATCCCGAAGAAGAATCAAGGACCTCCTTCTGGATCAAAAGAAGATTTCGGGGGTGGGAAACATCTACGCCAACGAGGCCCTCTGGCTCGCCAAAATCCATCCGGAGGCCAACGCTTCTACCCTCTCTAAACCCCAAATTAAGGAACTCTACGAAGCGGTTCTCAAAGTCTTGGAAGACGGGTTGCGGCTGGGCGGAGCGACAATCTCGGATGAAAAATACCGCAACCTCTACGGCGAACGCGGCCACTATGAAGACGCGGTGCGGGTTTACCAAAGAAAAGGCCAGCCCTGTTCGCGCTGCGGCACGAAAATCGAGTATCTTAAGGTTGGCCAGCGCGGCACTTTTATCTGTCCCAAGGATCAACTTAGATAGACTAGACTATGTTAATCAAGAAATTATTACTGGATAATTTTCGGAGCTACGCGAAGAAAAGTTTCGAATTTTCCCCCGGAACGACGTTGGTGGTGGGCGCCAACACCTCCGGCAAGAGCAATCTTTTGGAAGCGATTTTCCTGCTGGCCTTCGGCAAGTCTCCCCGGGCGGATTTGGACCGTGAAATGGTTAAAACAGAGGTGGGAGAATCGGAGAATCCGATAATCAGAGATTCGGGGAATCGGATGGCCTTCGTGAGGGCGACCGTTTCGGGAAGCGATGACCGCGATTTGGAGGTGGTGCTAACCGAAACCGGCAAGCGGTTTCGGGTGAATGGCGTGGGCCGGCGCTTAAGCGACTTTTCCCAGCACTTCCACGTCGTGCTTTTTTCTCCAGAGGACCTCAATCTGGTTACCGGCACTCCCGATCTGCGCCGGCGGTTTATGGATTTCGCGCTGGGGAGCGTTGATCAGGCTTACGCCCGCCATCTTTCGGAGTACGACAAGGTCCGCCGCCGGCGGAATCGTATCCTTAGTGAGATGAACAAAAACACCCACTTTCCTCCTGTAAACCTCGAAGGTTGGGGATTAGAGTTCTGGGACGCCAAGCTGCTGGAGCACGGCGTTCTCCTTCAGGACAAACGAAATGAGTTTTTCGATGAAATCAACCAGCAGTTAGCTGTTAGCAGTTTGCAGTTAGCTTATCTGCCTTCCGGTCTGACCGCGGAGCGGCTGCTGGAAATGCGTCCCCGGGAAATCGCCGCCGAAACTTCCCTGATCGGCCCCCACCGAGACGACTTTACCTTCCTGTCGATAGTCAACAGTCGACAGTTGACAGAAGTAACTGTGAACCGTGAACTGTTAACTGTTAACGGCCGCGATCTTGCGGCCTACGGCTCCCGCGGCGAACAGCGGCGGGCGGTACTAGCACTGAAGGAAGCGGAACTGCGGTTCGTGGAGAAGCGGATCGAGAACCGGCCGGTCCTGCTTTTAGACGATATTTTTTCCGAACTAGACGAGGAGAATCGCCAGCGGGTTTTCGACCTGATTGGAGATGGACAAACGATTATTACGACCACCGATCTCGACCACGTTCCCGCTTCTCTTCAAAAAGATCTTCCGGTTATAAATCTTTGAAAATCAGCCAGAGGCTGATCGTCCGTTGGACGAAAAAAGGCTCGAAACTAGGGTTTCGAGCCGATGGGTAAAGTGGACTTTACGCGACGGATTACGTATTCGAGTATCGATTCGTTCGGCAATAGGAGGGATGCCCCGTCGTTCCATGGTTGAGGGAATAGACATACCTCTCCGCCCTTCTCGGCGAACTTCACGCAGTTCCCCGGGGAATCGTCAATCAAGATCGTTCCCGGTTGCGCTACCAGTTCCTTGCGCTTCGTAAAGATGTAATTCCGGAAGGATAGTCCGAATCGCTGCTGTAGCCAGTACAGCTTCCCCGAAACTGATGTTGGGTGATTGCTCGGTTTCGTCAAGAACACCACGTCCCCCAACTCCGTCAAGCGTTCGTACATGGATCGGAAGTGTTGGTACTCTTCCAAACCAATCCAGAACCGTTCTCCCAGGGGATTAATTGCGTTCCACAGGTACTTCTCGCTCGGTAGACCCAACGGCACATGGACGAATTCGTAGCCTTTCGGCCATTCTCCGATCAGTTGGTCGTAATCTCTACCGAATACCAACGCGACGCCCCTGACGAAGTTCGTTGTGACGCCGTCCATGTCGAGATAAATCTCGATACTCACGGTCTGCTCTCCTTCCCTGAGATATTTTTAATATCTTATCACGCCAAGAAAAAAGCCCGGAGGTTTAGTCCGAGCGTTTGAGCTTTCTTTCCACCCGGTGGCGAATCCAATAGAGGGCGGTCTCAATCCCAAAGACGAAGATCAGATAGAGGTTCCGCAACAGGTCCCAGATCGTGAGGACCACAAACATCACGATTAGTATCAGGATGGCGAAGGCGTTTCGCATCTCCTCTCCCTTTCCGTTCCTCCAGTTTAGCACCGGTGTTTGCGGTATCATCAAACTAATGCGGTTTTCCCGTTTAGCCGAATACTTTTCGCGGATCGAAGCCACACCCAAGCGACTGGAGATTACCGCCATTTTGGCGGAGCTGCTCAAAGAATCCTCCCCGGAAGAAATAGACAAAATCTGCTACCTCGTGCTGGGCCAGCTCGCCCCTCTTTACGAGGGGGTGGAGTTTAATCTCGCCGGCAAAATGCTGATCCGAGTGATGGCGGAAGCTTATATGGTTCCCGGCGCAGAGGTGGAGAAAATCACTAAGGAGAAAGGGGATTTGGGGGATGCGGCCGAGCTGCTTGCGCAGCAGTCCAGAGTTCACAGTTCACAGTTAACAGTAGGACAGGTCTACACCAAACTGCGCGAGGTGGCGGAAGATTCGGGGGCGGGTTCATCGGCGCGCAAAGTCCAGGGAATGGCGGAACTCTTTCGATCCCTCGATCCGCTCTCGGTCCGATATGTCGCCCGGATCCCGGTGGCGAGCCTGCGCTTGGGATTTTCCGATAAAACGATTCTGGATGCCCTCTCGGTGGCGGAGGTGGGGAACAAATCACTTCGTCCGGTGATCGAGCGGGCCTACAACGTCTCGGCGGATATCGGCCGGATTGCCAAATTAGTCAAGAGTCAAGGAGTCAAGAGTTTAGAGAAGATTGAAGTGGAAGTGGGTGTGCCGGTCCGAATGGCTTCGGCCGAGCGGTTGCCAACCCCGGCGGAGATTATCGAGAAAATGGGCGGAAAGCTGGCAGCGGAGCCGAAGTACGACGGGTTTAGGGTCCAAGTTCACGTAGAGGGGAGAGAGGTAAAAATATTTTCGCGCAATTTGGAAAACACCACCCTGATGTTTCCCGATATTGTCGAGGCCGTTCAGAAGTTGCCGGCGAAGAGTTTGATTATGGAGGGGGAAGCGATTGCTTTCAACCCCGAAACCGAAGAGTTTGAGCCGTTCCAGGAAACCACCAAGCGCAAGCGGAAATACGGCGTGGCGGAGAAAGCCACGGAACTCCCCCTCAAAGTCTTCTGCTTTGATCTATTGTATCTCAACGGTCGGGATCTTACTCGGGAAACGTATGAGAAAAGGCGGGCGGAGTTGGTGAAGTTGATCGAAGAACCGAACACGCTGGTGGTCGCCGAGGAAAAGGTCTTCACCGATGCGAAAGAGCTGGAAAAGTTCTTTATGGAGAATATTGAGCACGGGTTGGAGGGGATTGTGGCCAAACGGCTGGACGGCGTTTACCAGGCCGGGGTGCGCAACTTCAACTGGGTCAAACTGAAGCGGGTGGAGGAAGGCAAGCTGGAGGACACGATCGATTGCGTGGTGCTCGGTTACTACACCGGCCGGGGCAAACGGACGCAGTTCGGGATCGGTGGTTTCTTAGTGGGAGTTTACGACGAGAGAAATGATGTCTTTAAGACCATTTCTCGAGTCGGTTCGGGACTGACCGATGAGGAATGGCGGGAGATGAAGAAGCGGGTCGATGAACTAAAGACTAAAGAGAAACCCAAGAACGCCGATGTTGCCAAGGAGCACACGCCGGATGTCTGGGCCGATCCCAGGATTGTAGTGGCGATCCGGGCGGACGAGATCACCAAATCCCCGCTCCACACCGCCGGCGGACTAGCCCTCCGCTTCCCCCGCCTGATGGCCTTTCGGGATGATAAGGAACCGGGGCAAGCCACCACCGTCGCCGAAGTCGAGAAGATGTTCCGGGAGCAAAAGAAGCGTTAGCACTTGCTAATTGGCTAACTGTTAATTGATACTAATGACGCAGCGGCAGCGAGTAATTAGTGCAACCGAGCAGAGCGAGGACAGCAATTGATAAAATGCATCTAACCGAAGGGGGTGACTCACTTTGGAAAACACAAATAAAGGAACCGGATTACCGCAAAACACCGCCGCCGCCTTAACCTATCTCTTTGGGTTTGTGACCGGGATTCTTTTCCTCTTAATTGAGAAACAGAACAGGTTCGTCCGCTTCCACGCGATGCAGTCCACCGTCCTTTTCGGCGGGTTTTTCGTGCTGAATTGGATCCTGTGGCTCGTTCCCGTCGTGGACGTAATCTGGGCGCTGCTTTCGATTCCGATGGGGTTGGCGCTCTTCGTCCTCTGGATCTACCTGATGTACGAGGCCTACCAGGGAGTGGAGTACAAGCTGCCGGTGATTGGGGATTTCTCCGCCAAGCAGTTGGGCAAGCTGAAAGTTTAAACTTTGGCCAGCGATCTAACCCAGGCAAAAGAAATCATGATTAGCGAGCATCTCGCTCGGCGGGGTATTTCTGACCAGCGGGTGTTAGGAGCGTTTCGAGTAGTTCCGCGCGAAGTTTTCGTCCCGCTCTCCCAGGTTGATCTATCGTATGAAGATTACCCCTTGGATATCGGGGAGGCCCAAACCATTTCCCAGCCCTACACCGTCGCCTTTATGACCCAGCTGCTGGATCCCAGGCCTAACGATGTCGTCTTGGAAGTCGGCACCGGCTCCGGCTATCAAGCCGCGATCCTCTCCCGCCTGTGCCGGAAAGTCTGCACGATCGAAAGGTTTCCCGATCTGGCGGAGCGCGCTGAGACCGTTTTGAAGAAGCTCGGTTATGATAACGTGGAGTTTATTGTGGGCGACGGGAGTTTAGGCCTTTCGGAGAAAGCGCCGTTCGACGGGATTATCGTGACCGCCGGTGCTCCGCGGATTCCCAAACCGTTGCTGGACCAGCTAAAGGTCGGTGGGCGGTTGGTAATCCCGGTCGGAGAAAACACCCAAGAGATGCTAAAGATCACTAAAATGGATTCGACAGGCTCACCACAAGCTCTAAAGAAAGAAACTTACCCCGGATTCCGCTTCGTCCCGCTGGTCGGCAAAGAAGGCCATGCTGAATAGCGCGCACTTTCCCCACCTCCTTCATTTTGACCATCGGCCGCTGAATGCGCTCTACCTGACGACCTCCATCCTAAGCTTTGGGCTCTCGCTGGTCGGAATCTTTGTGCCGATCTACCTCTTCCAGCTCACCGGCAATTTTTACTATCTGCCGGCCTACTACGGGGTCGTTTCGCTGGCGGCGCTCCTTTCGCTGCTAATTGCACCTGTCTTTCTGCCGCGCTGGGGCGCGGCTCGCACTGTTCTGCTCGCCAACGTCTTTCGGATTTTGAGCCTGCTCTTCCTGCTTTTGGCTGCTCGCAACCCAGTTTTGGCTTTCTTATCCGCCGCTTTTGAGGGCTTGGTGATCCCGACTTTCTGGGTGACCTACCACAGCGTCTTCCTTGCCTCCGGGAAGGACGGGGATTTTGGCCGCAAGATCGCTTGGATGGGGATTCTGATCTCGGTAGTGGCGGCGCTGGCGCCCTTCTTCGGAGGGCTGGTGATTGCGACCTTTGGCTTCCCTGTCCTCTACGGCCTAGGGATGCTCTTCATTCTTCTCTCCAGCATCCCGATCTTTTGGGTGGGGGACCATTTGGGCTTCCGCTTCGTGAAACCGAAACAGATTCTAGCCGAGACTTTCTCCCGCCCTTGGCGGCCGGTTCTGACCGGATTCTTGGGGATCCGGCTGGAAGATATGGTGGCCGCGATCTTTTTTACGCTTTTCCTCTTCGAGATAGTGAAATCCTTTCCTAATCTAGGAGCGGTGACTTCGGTTTTTGCGGTGGTAAAGGTGATTTTGATGGTCGCGGGGGGCCGGGCGGTGGACACCTTGGGCAGCCGGCGCGTTTTCAAGGTCGGGGCGCTGCTCCTCGCGCCTTTTTGGCTGGTCGCGGGCTTTCTCTCCAATTTTATGGCGTTGACGATCGTCAACGCTTATCGGGGAGCGTTGGCCCCTTTCTACGGGATCGGGGCGGAATCTTTGTTCTACTCGCTGGCGCGGAAGGACCACTTCCTTTCGATTCTCAAGAGAGAAGTGAGCATCCACATCACAATCATCTTGGCGGTTTTGCTCTGCGCTCTTCTTTGGTACTTCTTCCCGGCCAACTGGCCGATCCTCTTCCTTCCGGCCGCGCTGGGTTCGCTGATCGCGATTGCGCTGGTGAAGGCAAAATAGCTAAAGTTAATTGATGATTTACCTGGGAACCGACCACCGCGGGTTTGAGCTGAAAGAGAAGATTAAGGGCTGGCTGACCGAATGGGGCAAGGAGTTTGAGGATCTCGGCAACACCGTTCTCGACTCCGACGACGACTATCCCGATTTTGCTGCCCAAGTCGCCCGGCGGGTCGCCGAAGATCCCGAGCGTAGTCGAGGGATTGTTCTCTGCGGTTCAGGAGTGGGGGTGGATGTGACCGCCAACAAGATCAAGGGCGTCCGTTCGGCGCTGGTTTGGAAAGACGATGAGGCGCTGGTGCAGCAGTCCCGCCGGCACGACGGCTCGAACGTTCTTTCCCTTCCCGCCGACCATCTATCCGAGGAACAAGTCCAGAAAATCGTCAAAGTTTGGCTGGAAACTCCCGGCCCCAATGAAGAACGCCACCTCCGCCGGATCGGCAAAATCTCCGCTCTGGAATCCTAAACCCCCCCCGATCTGTTGTTATAACGTGTTATAACGCGCTGTGATAGAATCGAACTAAAGACTAAAAGATGGCGAAGCCGCCGCTGGTGGTGAGGAAAATTATCCGGATTGGGAATTCGATCGGGATCACCGTCGATCGGAGCATTCTTGATCGGGCGGATCTCAAGCCCGGCGAGTGGGTGGAGGTTAAGCCGGGGAGGAAGAGAGGAACGCTGGAAGTAACCAAGGTGAAATAAAAAAGCGAGGGGTTTATTCCTCGCTAGCGGCCGAAAAGAATCCAGAGCAGAGCCAGCACTCCCAGTATCGCGACCAGCAGGATGAGCTGGGCGCGCCGTGGCAGGGAGTTGACCCAGCGGTCCAGATCCTTGCCCGCCAGTCGATCCAGGACCACCAGGATCCCAATCACGAAAGCAAACGCTCCAATCAAGACCAGGTAGTCAAACATCTCCCCTCCCTTTCGAATTGCGCCCCATTCTATCACGCCCCCAATTGTTAGTATTATGATTTTATGGCCGAGATCGTTCCCGCTCTGCTCGTCAATACCCGCGATGATTTTTTGAAGAAGTTTGACATGGTCGCTTCCCATGTCGACCGGGTGCAGTGGGACATCATGGACGGAATCTTCGTCGACAACACCACCTTTTCCGATCCGACGGTGCTGGACGAAATTGACACCCTGGGCTACAACCCCCCGCCAAAAATCGAAGCCGACCTGATGGTTTCCGATCCGGCGAACTGGATCGAGCGGCTGCACCATCCGGGAGTGGACCAGCTGATCTTCCACTTCGAATCTATCCAAACAGACCCGAAAGGTCTGTTTGATCAAGCCCGGAGATTGGGGTTTGCGGTGGGTCTGGCGGCGGAACCCGAAACGCCCCTTTCCTCCTATTCTCTACTCCTATCAAAAGTTGATCGTTATCAAGCGATGGGCGGAAAATCGGGATTTGGGGGGCAGAAGTTCAACCCCGCCGTGCTGGAAACCATTAAGAAGGTGCGGGCGGATTTTCCTCAGCTTCCAATCTCGGTCGATATCGGAGTCAACACCGGAACCGCTCCGGCGATGCTGGAGGCCGGGGTCACAATCTTAGTCGCAGGGAGTGCCGTCTTTAAATCTTCCGATCCGGCAAAAGAGATAGAATCCTTAAGGGATGGACGGCCGAAGAAACGGCCTAGTATTTTTAAGAAACAAAATGGCCAAGTTTAAGAAGATAACCATCTTTGGCTTCGCCGACGCTAAGGAAGGCGACAAGGTTTGGAAGGACTCTTTCGCCGTTTCCAAGCTCCTCGCCGAGAACGGCTACACGATTATCAACGGCGGCGGGCCGGGGGTGATGAAGGCGGCGACCCTCGGGGCCCACGCCGGCGGGGGAAAGGTCATTGGAGTGAGCTTTTACCCCAAAGACGCCCCGCTTTTTGAAGGGCGGGACAAGACCAACGAAGTGGATGAGGAGATTGTGACCGAACACTATCTGGAGCGGACGCTGAAGCTGTTGGGAATGGGTGACGCCTACATCACTTTCAAGGGCGGAACCGGGACGCTTTCGGAGTTCGGGATGGCTTGGGGATTGGCGCGGCTCTACTTTGGTCATCACAAGCCCTTCATCCTCTACGGCGATTTTTGGCGGGAGATGTTGGAGGCTTTCGAGAAAAATATGTATATTAGAGGAGAGGAGCTCAAGGTTTATCGGATTGCGGACAGCCCCGAGAAAGTTTTGATAGAGCTCCGTAAGCTGGATCGCGAGATCGGCGATCAAGTGGTCTACTAGAACTTAGAGCTGAGAACTTAGAATCTAGTCTAAGATCTAAAGCGAACAAGGTGAGCGTAACTAAGATCTAAAATCTAACAATGCAATTCCCCAAGAAATCTCACTACACCGAAGACGAGATGTACCGAATGGCGAACGAGATGCGGGTGGATCTGATTAAGATGCTTTCCAAAGCCGGCTCCGGGCATTCCGCCGGCCCGTTGGACACAATGGAGATTTGGACGGCGTTCTACTTCCACATCCTCAACCATAACCCCCGGAAGCCCGATTGGGAGGAGCGGGACCGCCTCTTGCTCTCCTGCGGGCACATCTGCCCGGCCCGCTACACCGTTATGGCGCACGCCGGCTATTTTCCGCACGAGGAGCTTTGGACTTTGCGGAAGTGGGGCACCCGCCTGCAGGGGCACCCCGAGCGCGAGAAGCTTCCCGGAGTGGAAACGACCTCTGGCCCGCTCGGTTCCGGCCTTTCCCAAGCGGCGGGGATGGCTTACGCCGCCCAGATGGACGGGAAGAAGTGGTGGACTTACGTCATCATGTCCGACGGGGAACAGGAGTGCGGCCAGACTTGGGAAGCGGCGATGTTTGCCGCCCGCAACAAGCTCGGCAATCTGATCGGGGTCATTGACCGCAACAACATCCAGATCAACGGCTACACCGAAGACGTAATGCCGCTGGAGCCCTTGATGCAGAAGTACGAGGCCTTTGGCTGGCACGTTCAGGATATCGACGGCCACAACATCGAAGAGCTGATTGACGCCGTCAACCACGCCAAGGCCGTTTTCAACAAGCCCTCCGTCATCATCGCCCATACCATTCCGGGGCGGGGGGTTGAATTTATGGAGCGGAAGTACGAATGGCACGGCAAGCCGCCCAATCCCGAGGAAGCAATTGAAGCGATCAAGGAGATCCGGACGCTGGGGGGGAAGATTAGGAGTGAGCACGAATAATGCCAGTAAGTAAAGCGGCGAAACTAGTCGAAAACGTTCTTGACAAGTCCAAGCTGGAAATGAAGCCCACCCGGGACGGGTTTGGTCTGGGGGTGGTGGAGGCCGGCAAGGCCGATCCGAACGTCGTGGTCCTCTGCGCCGATCTTTCGGAATCGACCCGCGCTCAAATGTTCCAGAAGGAGTTCCCCGACCGATATGTGGAGCTGGGAGTTGCGGAGCAGAACATGGCTTCGGTTGCGGCCGGGATGGCGCTGGCCGGAAAAGTGCCTTTCATCGCCTCCTACGCCGCTTTTTCTCCAGGGAGGAACAACGAACAGATCCGGACGACGATTTCGATCAACAACGCCAATGTCAAGATTATGGGAGCGCATGCCGGAGTCTCGGTCGGGCCGGACGGCGCAACCCACCAGGCGCTGGAGGATATGGCGCTGATGCGGGTCCAGCCGCGGATGAAAGTTTTCGCCCCCTGCGACGTTTGGGAAGCGAAGAAGATTGTGATGGCGATCGCCAAGATTTACGGCCCTTGCTACATGCGCTTTGCCCGCGATAAGACGCCCGTCCTCACGACCGCAGAAACGCCTTTTTCGATCGGCAAAGCCCAGCTGTTTTGGGAATCAAAGGCGGACAAAGTGGATGTGGCGATCTTCGCCTGCGGCCCGCTGGTGCACGAGTCACTTTTGGCGGCGGCGGAGCTTGAAAAAGCAGGGCTGGGGGTGGAGGTTTACGACAGCGCCACCGTCAAGCCGCTCGATGAAAAAACTGTCCTTGCGGCGGCGAAAAAAGCGGGGGCGGTGGTGACGGCGGAGGAGCACCAGGCCAAAGGCGGGTTGGGTGGAGCAGTCGCCGAATTCCTGGGAGAAAACCATCCCGTTCCTGTAATTAAGGTCGGTGTGCAGGACCGTTTTGGGGAATCGGGCGAGCCAGCCGAGCTGATGATGAAGTTTGGATTGGTTGCTAAAAACGTGGTTGAGGCGGCGAAGAAAGCGATCGCCTTAAAGATCAAATAAATTACTCAATGACCTCAAAAGAGATATTTGAGCGCGCCCAAAACGAGGGCTATGCCATCGGCGCCTTCAACGCCGCCAATTTGGAGACTTTGAAGGCCATTGCCCAGGCCGCGGGGGCCCTAAAAGCGCCGGTGATCGCCGAAAGCTCCCACGGCGAGACCGAATTTATTGAGGCGGCGAACTTGGTGGACATTGTCCGCAATTTGAGCGAGGAATTTGGAGTGCCGATTTTGATCAATTTGGACCATTCGCCGTCGGTTGAGGCGGCGGAGGCTGGCATCGCCGCCGGTTACGACTTGATTCACATCAACGCCTCAAAATTGCCTTATGAAGAGAATGTCGCCGCGACTAAAAAGGTCGCCGAGGAAGCCCACGCCAAGGGTCTCCTTTGCGAGGCGGAGCTGACGCCGATTGGAGGAACGAGCGCCGTTCACGCCGAAAAAGCGGAAGAAGCGGTGGCGCAGGAAGTGCTCACCGATCCGGATCAAGCCGAGGATTTCGTGAACCGAACCGGAATTGATACCCTCGCCGTTTCCATCGGCAATGTCCACGGGGTTTATGCCAGTGAGAAGCATCTCGATTTGGATTTATTGGCAAAGCTGCGGGAGCGGCTGACCTGTTTCTTCTCCCTCCACGGGGGGAGCACCATCTCCGAGGACCAAGTTCGAAATGCGATCAAGATCGGCAAGATCGTCAAGGTCAACGTCAACACCGAACTTAGACTAGCTTATCGCAAAACACTGGAGGAAACGCTGAAGTCTTCGGACGAAGTGGCGATCTACAAGATTATGCCGCCGGTGATCGAAGCCGTTCAGAAAGTGATCGAAGCGAAGATTACCCTCTTTGGTTCCGCCGGCAAAGCATAGATGTCCTCGTTCACCCTCATTTCCAATCTTGTTCTTATGGTGATCCCCCTTTTGGTGTTGTTTAGGCCGGGCGGTCTTGCCCCTTACTTCCGAGGACCTCGGCGCCATCGGGTGTGGGCTGCAATCGGACTAGGAGCGGCCTATCTAGGGGCGCGGCTGATTTTCATCCTCGCTTATAACCTGCTCTTCTTCGGAACGCGGGATTTCCCGCCGGATCCCCAGCGTTCTCCTTCGTTGGGGATAGGGGTGGACATCGCTTACTGGCTGGCTATCCGTTTTGCCGATCGCTACTGGCGAGAGGAGCACCACCTCTACAAAGCCGCCGCTTACTACCTGGTTGAGCCTTGGATTCTGGTCCTCGCCGTTGTTATCGCCTACGATTTTCCAGGATTCAGGTAGCGATCTTCCCGTCCAAGATTACCCTCTTTGGTTCCGCCGGCAAGGCCTAGGAATCGTCCAAGCTACCCATCCTCACCCCGATAAACCCTTCCCCCTCCGGTCAAAAACCGGTGCCACAAAAAAGCAGCGAATGGTTAGTTCGCTGCTTGGTTGGAAATGACAGAATCGAAATGGTCGGCTGTAACTGTGGGGATTATCACCACTATCTCCCGGTGGAGGATAAGGTAGACATCCAGCGGACCAACCATCGCAATCGTCGCCTCACCGCCGGCGGTCGGATAGCTTAGATGCGGAGTGGGATACGTTTCTGGATTGACCAGGTTGTGTACCGCAACATAACCGGCAACGATCGCGGCATGCGGCCCTAGCCGGCTGTCGGCAAAGTTCGTCAACGCTTGGAAAACTGGCAGCTTGCTTCTTTCCTCTAGTTCCCAAAGAGACATGGAGAACGTTGTGCTGCTGGATCGGTATCCAGATCGGTATCCCGGCAGGGTAAGCTCCAGGTCATAAGCTTCGAAGGCGGAATTCTCCTCTCGTTCGGCGCACAGAGCATCTCCGCACATCTCCCGGGCGGTGGGGATCGGCCAGAAGTAGAGGGAGGCCGCCAGCAAGCCCGTGAGGATGGTAGCCCAGGATCCGCCGGCTAGCGCCAACAGAAACAGCTTGGTTCCCAATCTCATCTCCGTCTCTCCTTTCGGGTTGGGGTTTCTCTTATTCTACCACCCCGCTATAGGATTTCAAGAAACAAAAAAAGCAGCGAATGGTTAGTTCGCTGCTTGGATCTCTCTTACCACGGTCCGAAGTCGAAAGCCCCCTCAAACCATGATTCTCCGGCGTTCTCTTCCCATTTCGAGAAGACGAGGTGGAAGTAGCCGTAGGGTCCGGCCTCTCTTTGGCCGCTGCCGGGGACCGGATTCACCACGGCCATCGACGCGTTCCACCCGAAGACCTGATAGGTGATCCATTCGCCTGCCGCCGGTTTGCTCAGGATGTAGGCGGTGGCGATGATCGCGTGGGGACCGAGCTTGCTATCCGCCAGAAAATCGCTGGTCCACCACCAAAGATCGCTCGGCGGAGTGCTGACATAGAAGTGGATCGCTTCTGGCCACTCTGACCAGGTCCCTTTCGATGCCTGGGCGTGATGCCCTGGGGTTTCCATACTGCACCACTGATCCCCGCCCCGGCATACCTGTTGGATAGTCGGAATCGGCCAAAAGTAAATCAGGCCGGCCGCCAGCAAGAGGGCAATAGGCAGAAGAACCAACAACCACGCTTTGCGCAACTCTTTCTCTCCTTCTTTCGGATTCTCCCAAATGATACCACGGGAAGAAATCAGCGTGTGTTAAGATCTTCTCGGAAGAGAGGAGGTTCCCGTGCCCAAGTTTGGACGCAGTTGGCTGGTTGGGAGAGTGCGGGCCAAGAGGCGTTACCGTCGGCTGATTCGGGTTCCGGCTCGGCGGAAGAGAATCAAGCCGAAGAAGGAGGGGTGAGGGAGATGGACAAGGATAACCGAAGGCGCCGTCTTTCGAGGATCATGGTGTTCGGCGGGGCCGCCATCATGGTTTCTAGCGCCTTTCTGCCGTGGCCCTGGCGGCCGTTGGTGATGCTGTTGGCCGCTGTGATCGGGTGCGGGGGATTGTTCGTCCACCCTTACTTCCGGAAGAGATGACTCCATTTCGCCGATTGGCTATCCGCCCGTCGGCGATTTTTCTTTGGTGATATAATTTTCCTGAATCGAAGAAGGAGATCCGCGGTGGATAATTCGGGTACTTACTCTACGCCTTGCCCCACTTGCGGGGGTACTGTGGAATGGTGGTGGTATAGTTCCGACTGCCGCGGCAACCCGGGCGGAAGCGGGATCCACTGCACGGGGTGCAAGCGGGTTTTCTCCCGCAAGGAATGGGAGTCGGTTGAACTCGACCCGCGGCCCCAGGAAGAGCCAGGATCGGGTGGTTGAGCTCAAGCACTTCTGCGGACAACAGGGGTTTGGGAGAACCATTAACGACCTCTGCCAGAAGTGCGAGTTCGAACGCCTGATGGCTCTGGGCGTTCCGTCGGAGATTGCGGAGGAGGCGGGGTGGTTGCGCTGCTTTTTGAACCCATCCATTTTCCCTCCGTCAATCCTAGCTGAGACCCAGAGGGAATACGAGGATTTGGAGAAGAAGTACGGGAAGAAGATCCCCTAGGACCGAAACCCCTGTTTCGGTCCCTTTTGTTATAA
>JBBDZL010000016.1:0-7859 GCA_040900215.1 Patescibacteria group bacterium
GGAGAATTGCCAGCCCGCCGGCCACTCCCAATAGCGAAATCAGCGCCGTACTGCAGGCCGAGCAGGAAACCGCGAAGGCTCCGCCGGCCGTCCCCAGCAGAGAAGCAAAACCGGCCCGGCCGACAAAAACTTTCGTCCGCCGAATCCGTAAAACCGTCAGCGCGAGATTGACTCCTCCCAAAGCCGCTATCGCCCCGACCGCGATTACGTCGATCGATCCGATACTCCGATAAACCGTTGAAACCTGATTGGAGAAGACCTTCCAGAGGAAAGCGGGGGCGGTGCTGATCGCGGCCGCCGAACGGTAAAGCGCCAGGTCGTTGATCCAAAAATAAACCGCGAAGAGAAGCGAAGCCAAAACTAGAGCCAAGGCCAGATAAAAAGGGTTTCGGACAAGAAGCTTAAGGACCGCGAAAATCTTACTCCGCCAGAAGAGCATCGATGACTTGCTGGAAAGACTCAAACGGCTGGGCGCCGCTGATCACTTGGCCGGTGAAAGTCCCGGAAGGATCGGTCCGGCCGACGATGAAAGTTGGCGTCCCAATACCCTGGGCGAAATCTGCCGGATAGTTGGCGGTGAGTTCGTTGACCGCCGCCAGATCGCCCTCGACCTCGGCCTTGAACTTCTCCGAGGAAAGGCAAGAGTTGAAGTCCGAAACATTCAGCCCCAGCTTAGTAGCAGCCGCCGCATAATCCGCCTCCTTCATCCCTGTCCCGTTGCTGACCGTGCGGGCGAAGATCTCGTCGTGGTAGAGGAAGTACTTCCCGTCTCCGCCCTGGTCGCGGGCGCAGTTGGCGGCCAGCGCTTCCTTGGTGGCCGCCGGATTATGGAAAGGTAAAGGCAGGTCCCGCAGGACAAACCGCACCTTGCCGGTATCAATGTAATCGCTCTTGATTTTAGGGAAAGTTTCCTCAAAGAAGCTCTTGCAGAATGGACACTCAAAATCGACGAACTCCACGATAGTAACTGGAGCGTTCGGATCGCCGATAACCGGATCGTCATCCACCGAAACTTCCACCTCACCGGTGGGCTGGCCAATGTCGGCTCCGGAAGGAACCTGGTCCCCCCCGCCCAATCCTCCCGTCAAGACTATCGCCAGGGCGACCGACATGCCGCCGCCTAAGATCGCAAGCGGAACCAGCAGAAACTGGTACCGCTCCAAGTTCTTTAAGTTAAGAAATTTCTTTATTTTGAGATTCTTTATCTTAAAGCGCTTCACCATCGCACCAGTATAGCAAACTACCGCAGATAAACAAACCAAATAAAAGCCCCGCAAGCCAGGATCCAAAGAACGAGGAAAAGCCAATCCAGCCAAGGCCGCCAGAGTTTGTAGCGCAGCGTGGTGGAGCGCACCCCCAGGATTGCGTGGGTGAAGAAAGTCAAAATCAACACTGGAAAAAGAAGGGGGATGCTCGGCAGATTGGAGACGAATAGGGGCAGAATCATTCCGTAGCCAAAAGTCAGGAGCAGCAGCCAACCGGTGGCATACTGAATCCCGCTTAAGGTCTTTTCCTTCCGAGGGTTCATCACTCCACCACCAGCGTCCCCCGCATTCCCAGATCCTCGTGACCGGCGACCGAGCAGATGAATTCGAAGCTCCCCGGCTGAGAAGGGGCGGTGAACTCAAGCGTCTGGGAATCACCCGGTCCCAGCAGGGAGGTGGAAATACCCAGATCGGAAATAATCAGGTCATGGGCCACCGAAGCAGCGTTGGTAAAGGTCAGCCGAATCTTCCCGCCGGCCGGAACGGTGATGGTGGAAGGGGTAAACTTGTAGGAGTCCCCGGTAACCGCCACCTCCGTCACCTCTTCTCCCGCTCCTTCTTCGCCTTCCTCCGCCCCGGGCTCCCCGGCCGGGACTTCTTCCCCAGCTTCGTCCTCCGGCCCCGGCGCCGGCGTGCCGGAAGTATCGCCGGCATTTTTCTCAGGAAGAATGTCGGTCACATACCACCAAACTGCGAAAGCTGCTAGCGATAACAAAACAACAATTAAGATTGGAAGGAATTTTTTCATGCTGTTGCTAATTACTTGTTAACCAAATTCACCGGCGGCTTGCCCGCTAAAACGTCCAAAACCGCTTGCGCTGCTAGGACCGCCATTGCGCCCCGCGCTTCTTCCGTGGCGGAAGCGGTGTGGGGAGTAAGAACGGTGTTGGGGAGTTCTGCCAACCCTGGGGAGAGGTTCGGCTCGCTTTCATAAACATCCAGCGCCGCTCCTTTAATGGTTCCCGCTTTCAGGGCTTCCACCAGCGCGGCTTCGTCCACAATCGGCCCGCGGGAGGTGTTAATGAGGTAAGCCGTTGGCTTCATCAAAATTAGCTTTTCGGTGTTGATGAGATGGTGGGTGGTCGGAAGCAAAGGAACGTGGATCGAAACGAAATCGGATTCCTTCAGCAAGTCGTCGAGATTGGCTTTGTAAACAGCGTTATATTCTTTCTCAAACTCGGCGTCCTGCTTGGGATCGTGGTAGAGGACCTTCATTCCCATCCCCTTGTTCGCCATCTCGGCGACCCGCGAGCCGATCCGCCCCAACCCAACCACGCCCAGCGTCTTGCCTTGCAGCTCGGTCCCCAAAAGCAGCTCCGGCTCCCAACCCTTGTACTGGCCGGTGCGGGTGAACTGGTCCGATTCGGGAATCCGGCGGGCGATTGAAAGAAGGAGGGCGAAGGTGTGCTCCGCGACTGCTTCGGTTAAGACTCCGGGGGTATTGCTGACGTAGATCTTGCGCTGGGTCGCCGCCGGGACATCAATGTTGTCATAGCCGACGGCGTAGTTGGAGATCAGTTTGAGTTGGGAACCGGCGGTGTCCATCACTTCCCCGTCAATCTTGTCGGTCAGGAGGGAAAGGATCGCCTCGACGCCCTTGGCCCTTTCCAAAAGAATTTTGCGGGGAATGACTCGATCCTCTTCCCAAACGGAAAAGTCCACGCCTTGGAGGAGATCCAATCCGACCTGGGGGATTTTGCGGGTGACGAAAACTTTCGGCATCAAAAGAACGATAACAAAATACGACAAAGATAAACAAAAGATAAACAGAGGATGGTAACCAATCACTCCAAGTTACGATTTTCCAGAAAACTGTAATTTGGTAAAAAAAAACTAAGAACTAGCGAGCAACATCTTTGCGGGTAAATCCGGTGTAAACAGACTTCTTAAAGACCATCTTGGGACCCCCGACCTTGCGGTACATCTTATCTTTCGCTTCACCCTCTACCTTCTCCTCCCGCTTGCCGATCAGTTCGAAACACCGCGGGTGTTGATCCATATTCTTCTGGACCCAGGAGATGGTACTGTTGCCGATTTTTAATTCTTCGGCAATCTCATCAACCAATTTTCCTTGGGAAATAAGCTGGGCGATTTTAATTCGGCGCCCGACCCGCAGCCGCTCGTCGGAGGTCAGGATTCCCTTGATGATCTCCTCGACGTCGTGCCCGTCTTTGGCCGCAAGAAAAGCGGCGCGAAGTTTATTGAGAGCGTCAAAAACATTCTCCTTTGAGAGAAACTGGTAGCGCCTCATTTGCGCCAATTGTACACCCTGCCTGTCAAATTTCCAGTTTTCCAGAAAACTGGAAAACGGGAGAAAATTTGAAGATATTTTCAAGCGTAATTTATTGTCTTATAGTCTTGACTTTTCGGGAGTGGCGGGGTATAATTAAGCATAAAGTCAACTCCGCCACCGGCGGGTCGCTGAACGTCCTAGCGTGGTTGGAGGATTAAGATGTCCAGCTTCCAAACGTTCATGGCCGCGCTCGATTTCAAGTCGGTTGTGCTTGGACTGTTGGCACTCCCCGTCGGCACCTACTCGCTGGAGTACGCCTACGGAGAGATCCGCGACGACGGTTTCAGACTGGAACACATCGCGTTTGTGTTCATCGGCCTGCTGCTCCTCGCCGTCGGAATTCTCTGCATCGTCGGTCCTGTCCTGTACGCGCTGAGCTAAGCACCGGTTCGAGAACCAAGGCTCGTCAATCCTCATTGACGAGCTTTTTCTTTTTCCAAGAAAAACTAGGCTCGCGGAGCGAGTCGTACTTTGCCAAAAGAAAAAGGGCCGAATTCGGTTAGGAATTCGACCCTATCGCCGACGACGTCACTTCTGCAGGACGGGGGCGGCGAACTACTCTTGCGCTTCCTTGGCTTCCATCCGTTGCCGCCTCCGCTCCCAAAGGTGGTAGAGCAGGAACACGATGGCAAAAGCGGGCACCATCGCTATGAAGACTATCGGCAGCAGGAACCCAATCTCGAGAAGCGCCCGATCCGACGCCGGTTGAACGGCGGCGACGTAGTGCTCGAACCCGAGAAAGATCAGGACCAGGAAGGGAAGGCCGATCGCCAGAAGCAACATCATGAGACCCTCGTGACCGTACTTCTTCTGGAGATAATCGTCCAGGTACATCCTCTTCTCAGCCTCTGTAACCTTGAACATCTCAGCCTCCTTTTGTAGGCGTTGGAATACTCTAATTATACCCTGTCCAATCCCTAAAATCAAGTGCTATAGGACTTTGTAGTATAATAGGAGGCAAATCCGCTCAAGGAAAGGGAGGAGCACCGATGTTGGTCCTGACGTCCGCTGAGCTAGCGGCCACCCTGGTGAACTGCAAGCGAGGAAGACACGCCAACCTGATCACGCTCCAGGGCATTCACTCGATTGCCGACAACGAGACCATTCAGTGGTGCCCGTTCTGCGGCTCGATCGTCACCAAAGTTCTCGAGGGATCACCGATCCCCGACCGGGAACCGCAGATCTTCGCCCAGTTGATGGAGGTGGAATGATGACCCTGCTAACGAGGAAGTTGATCGAGGAAGCGATTGATCTGGCCATCCCCAGCATCCGGGCCATCGCCCAGTCTTACCACTGGGGACCGCAGGGGGTCTATGTTGCAGTCACCGGCCGCGGACTTAAGGAGCCCATCGTCCGGTGCGTCGACATCACCAACGCGGAAATGCGGGAGCTGAAGCGGGACTTCCGCGCGATCGCTCTCCAGAAACTCGCTCCCGCCGCCCGCGAAGGGCGCACCAGCAACTCGCTGGTCGGCGATTTCCCCTGGCTGTTGGATTTCGGCGACAGCCTCTACGACCGGGGCGCCGTTTCCGAAGGACCCGGACTGGCGGTGGCCGTTTCCGGCCTCTACGGCGAAGCCGACGAGGCGATCGGCTGGATCGTCTGGAACATCATCCGAATGCTCTGCCTGCTCGCCGTCAAGCGCGACCGCGATGACGGTGTGAACGTTCTCGGCGAACTCGGCGAGTAACGGCTCCCCAAACCCAACGCTAACCCCGTTGGGTTTTCTTTTTTTAGGGAACGGCTGGAGGAATTTTGCGGGAAAAGAACTCGCCTTACTTTATTAATAAGAGGGAATTGGGTGCGGAGGCATCAAATTCCAGACCATAATTATTGAGATGAAAGCTAAAGCTTGCAGAATCAGCGGGACAAATGGGGACTCAAAACCTTTCATCGGCTCCTGAGATATAATCTGATATCCCATCTGCTGATAGTGAGCCGCCAATCTCTTTTCGGCAATGAACGGCCAGATGAAACTAGCCAATCCGAACGTCAAAAACATGGAGAGCCAGTAGAAAACTCCGTTGCCCCAATCCTGATGCCAAAAGAACCAAATCCAGCCAAATAAGAAAACTTTCCAATTGGCGTACTTGATAGTAACCTCATTCTGGGAAGAGGGGTGCTGCAGTCTTATCATTGACCGAAGTTTAACACTTTAAAATAATTAGCAGGATTCCTTAAACCGGCCGGGGGAATTTTGCGAAAAGAAAAAGAGCCCCCTGTTAGGAAGAGGGCTCGCAGTAGATGTAGGAGTAACCGTAACCGAGATAGCCAAAGTTCTCTGAAACTTCGGCCGCCCAGCAAGTCAGGCCAGGATGCGGCGGGTTGACCAGATGCCAGTCCAACTCGATACCTCCATTAGGAACAGGCTGTCCAAAGGAGGTGATGGTTTCACTTTGAGGGTTGCTGGGAAGTATAAACGCTAGCGCCCCCAAAATGACCAAAATCAGAACCGCGATGGGTACGATGGTCCTCACGTACTCCTCCTTTCCTAGTTGCTGTAAGTCTAACACCGAGCAGATTGGAGTCAAGAAAGGTCAGAAACCGGCCGGGCTCGCCAAGGCGGGGGAATTTTGCGGAAGTTTACAGTCCTATAGTTACCTGGTATAATAAACCATACCAATCGCGCAAAGGCGCGAGAAAGGAGGAAGCGAGATGGGGAAGATACGTCCCTTCATCTCAATCCCGGCTCTGCACAAGATCCCTGTGGAAAAGGTGGTAAGGGGTTTCAGAATCCCTCTCCCCTTCGGCTGGGGCTTGACCGTCAAGCTCGACCGAGCCGTCGAGCTTCCTTACTACTCCTGCATGCACGCCGGGGTGCTTGGACAAGACGGTCCGTCTGGGGAAGTAATGATCGCCAACCTCCATATGGCTGGCGACCACATCCAAGGCCTGGAGCATTAGTTCCGGGCCTTTTTCATTGTCAAGCCTCGCCAAGGCGGGGGAATTTTGCGGGGGAGTTATTCCTCGGCTTCCGGCGAACTGCGAATCTTGAACCCGACAAACCCTTGCCCAAAATCCTCGATCATTAGGGTTTCCAGAATCTTTTCGCCGTCCCCGCCCGAGGCGAGGTCTCGCCCCTCCGGGGCGGAAAACCATTCGATAAAGAACCGGTTCCAGAGCGCTTCGCGGACGTGGTAGGTGTACTGCCCCCCCTCGCTAAAGGCTTCGGAAGGGTTTGAGGCGAGGGAGAAAACGTTGTCTTCAAAGTTGAAGGAAACCAGCTGGTCGGATTCGGGCGTAAAACCGCAAAGATGCGCTTTCCCTTTCCAGAAAGAGAGGCCGTCGGCGACCCGTTCGACTTCGCTCAGGGTCTCCCCGAGGGCAGAGAGATTCGTTGAAGCTCGACTCCAGTGCAGCGCCTCGGGAGAGATGTGGGGGACCAGCAAACGCGGGTCGGTCGGGTTCTCTTTGGCCAGATAGCGCTGCATAATCACCCAGGCAACGATGTTCTCCAGATCCGGTGCCTCATCCCGGACATCCCCCCGCAGGGCGGAAACAAACTTCTTTGCGAACCCGTCGGGTTCTACAGATATAAGTTTGAAATATTTAGCATAAAACGAAACTTCGTTGAGGTAATGAAACATCATCGCGAACATCCGCGTCAGCGCCCCTTCGGTGTAATCGACCGGAATGACGATCACCACCCCTAGCTCCTTGAGATGGGTCGTGTTGTGGAACTTTTTCTTGGTGAAGTTCCGGGCTTCCGACCCCCACTTGTTCAGATCCAGCACCCGCATCACAATCGGACGCTCTTCAAAATCGTCAGGAGTGAGCTTGGCAAACGGAGCGAAGAAAACTTCGTTCTGCCACTTCCGGTCCTCCAGAAAACGGAGGGCCGAAAAGACCTCGAATAGGTCTTCTGTTGCCAGCAGCTCCTCCGCACTCCCGTACTTGAGCTGGGCGAGGATGTTCTGGGGCGGATTTTGGAGGAAAAGCTCCTTGGCTTTCTCTTCCTTCAGGAAAAATCCTTTTTTGGGCTTTGAAATCTGGACCGCCCGGGAAAAGAGCTTTTGGATATATTTGTGGTCCTGCATCTGGGGCTCGCCCAGCACCTTCTTGGCTTCCTCTTCCAAAAGCTTCACCCGCGCCCCCAGCGCCGCCAAAACCTCCTTGCGGGTGGAATTTTCCGTCATCCCTAATTCCTTGAGCGCGGCCTGCCTTTCAGCCTTAATCTTTTCCGCCAGACCTTCTGGGACCCCCTTCCTTCCCGTAAACTCTCCCATTTCGTCGGAGAGGGATTCTAATTTTTCCTTGGTGGTTCCTAAGAGCTTGGCGAGTTCTTCCATAATCTAGTCTAT
>JBBDZL010000016.1:7959-19244 GCA_040900215.1 Patescibacteria group bacterium
GGTTCCAGCTCCTTGCGAGTTCGCAAGCCGTTCTGGGCGCCGACTTCCTGCGTCACCGCTTCGGCGTTCAGCGTCCCCCACTTCAGCGCTTCTTTCAACGGCTGGCCGAGGATCAGAGCACTCACTAACCCGCAAGAGAAAGCGTCTCCGGCTCCCGTCCGCTCCTTGGCTTTCACTCCGGTGGCGGTTTGGAAGGTAAACTCGTAGCCGTCGAAGGCGTAGGCTCCCTGTGGACCATCCGTCACAATCACCATCCGCGGCCCTAAATCCCGCAGGCGGGAGAGTAGTTCCTTCTCGGTCTTGAGGGCGTGGTCCAACCCCAGCAGCCGGCCGGCTTCCCCCCGGTTGAGAATCAGCAATTCAGTAATCTTCAGCAGCTGGCCGTAAGCCGCCAGCCCTTCCTTGATTTGGTAGGAACCGGGGTTGAAAACGAGCTTGACCCTGTACTCGTGGACATAGCGCACAAACGGGGCGTGGAAATAATCGTGGCCGGGAGCAAGGGAAGAAAAGTAGACCCAGGGGGCGTAGACCGAAGGAATCAAGTAGTGGCGGGGCTGGTGGGCGGTCAGAATCGTCCGCTCTCCTCCCGACGAGATAATCACGTTGACGTTGGTCGCCTGCTCCTTGTCCACTTCTACCAGCGCAGTGCCCACCTTTTCCTTTTTAAAGTTTTCCAGAGTTTCTTTCCCAAAAAGGTCATCGCCGACGTGAGTGTAGATCCCGGTCCGCAGGCCCAAGCGGGAGGCGCCGACGGCGACATTGGCGGCGTTCCCGCCAAAGGTTAGATGGAATCCTTTGCTGGAAACTTTATCGGCCGCGGACAAACAAAGCTCGCATTTATCATGGCCATGAAGCTGGCAGTGGATATCGGCTTTCTCGGGAAAGGTGAAGATATCGACGGTGCAATCGCCGATCGTTAATAGGTCAAACTTGGCGGAGACTCCTTCGGGACTGGCCATTGTACCCAGAATAGCAGTTTCACCAACTCCCGCCGCCGCCGCCGCCAAAACCTCCTCCAGAAAAACCTCCGCCGCCGAAGCCGCTGCCTCCCTGGGAGGCGGGTTGGGATGGGAGAGTCGCCGCAAAAGAGGTCGTCATTGCATTGACTGAAGAAGAGAAATTGGCAATGTGGAACGGCCCTGGGCCGACGTACCAAACCGGCTGGGGCGGTTCGATGCCAAGAACCTTAAAGGTTCCGACCCACTTGTCGACCACTCCAAAAACCATCGCGTAAGGGAGAAATTCGTCAAAGCGATTGATCCGCTCGTTGAACTGCTGTTCATACTTTTGGGCGGTAGAAATGAAGAGCTTCAACCCGCTCGCCCGCCGGACCGCCTCCGTTCCCTTAGCGGTTTTGCGCGGCATCCAACGGATGGTAAGCAAGTAAAAAGTCGTTAGAACGGCCAGCGGGATCGGCACCCAAGCCAGCCCCAAACCATTAAAGATGTAGAACAGCAGAGCAGTGGCGATGAAGATAAGGAGCCATTTCTTAACATGGCGGTCGGAAACTTTGTCCGGCGCCTCAGGGAAGTATCCGGTTTCGGTTAGGCGGGAGTAGAGTCCCTTCCGAATATCGGAAAGTCGGGTGTAAAACTTCGCCTGGAGATCGGCCAGTGCCACCCGCTCCGCGCTTCGGCCGTCGCTGCCGAAAATACCTCGGAGAATTTCCTTTTCCCACTCCCCTAGCTTGGGGTCATCCAGAAAATCCTTCTTCTGCTCGAAATAATACTTCGCTTTTCGGCCGTTTTTCTCCTCGATGATCTGGAGATACCCCCGCACCGCCAGATCCACAATCGTCGCCGAAATATCGGTAAGATCGGCGTGCTCGTCCACCAGCGTCCCAATCTCCCCCGGCCGCAGCGGAACGGGCCTGCCCGCCGTAGCCTCGGCGAAGGCGGGAGGATCGAACTCCACTACCACCGTCTGGCGGGCGAAAATCGGTTTGGATTCCGCTTCGGCCTGGGGATTGAGAATGACTTGATTGCGGTACCACATATCCCGCCCATGCTTCCACCATTGCCGACCAATGTAAATCAACGCCGCTAACGATCCGAGAATCAGCCAAAAGGGCTTGAGCAATTCATCCAGATAGAACGGGTCCTCGACCAAACCCTTAGGAAAAGAGTTAGCGATCGTCAGCCCGGCGCCGGCCGGCAGGATCTGAGTCGCCGCGAACCGGCCCTGACCGGCCGAAACCTCCGCCGTGCAACTCTCCTCTTGCGATCTCAGCCCGCCGGTGAAACAGACCGCCCGCTGAATATCCCCGCCTTCTAAAGAAACCGCCGCGGTCGATTTTTCAATCGGCACTTCCCAGCTATATCCGGTGACGTTCCAGTAGAACTCGTCATGGTCGCCGAAACGGGTGATCACCTTTCCGACTTCATAGGAGATTTCGTAAATGTGTTTCCCCAGAATTGTCCGGTTCGGATCACCGATTCGAATCGTAGTCGATCCGCCGAAATAAGAAACATCGGTAATCGCTTTCGCCCCGTCCTGCTTCACCTCTCCCACCGCAATTCGCGAAGAGCCCGCCTCCGGGATGGTGCGAAAGATGCCGTGCTTGGCCACCGCGCCGAAATCGACCGCGATCGTCTCGATCACCCGCACCTTGCCGTTCTGGGGAATGTGGATCCGGGAATCGAAGCTCTCGATCACCCAATTCTCTTCCGCCCCTGCGGAGCGAGGATAGAGTAAGAGTAAGGGTAAGAGTAATAAGAGCAACAAACGCCTCATCACAACTTGAGTTTACAATTTCTCTACTGCTTTTTGCCGATTTCTAGGTTATAATAAAGACAGAATGTCGGAATTCACCACCTCCGAAGAATTGATGAAAGCCGCGAAAGAATTCCAGGCCGAGAAAGCCCGCCGGGAAGAGGCGTGGGCGAAGAGGATGTCCGCGGAACGCGAACCCTCCATCCGGATCCAACAATTTGGCCAAGAGGAAACACCGATATTTATCGACCGGCAATACAGCGGAGTAGAAAAAGATGTCTATCTTAAGTTTAGGAAGATGCCGGAAACCGGCAAGATGCTCAGACTGGAACTTAAGGATTACAAACCAACCTACCTCGTAGAGAAAACTGAGGAAGATGAAGCCCTTCTTAGAATCATGACAAAGGACGAAATCGAATCCAAGAGCGGAGAAACGCCGGAAGATATGCGCGAATACCTCACCGACAAAACTCTTGAACAACTCGGAGTTCAGAGGGAGATAAGCCAACCCGAAGCCCAACCCGAAGCTCTCCCCCAAGCCGCTTAACCACTCGCCTTTCGGCGAGTCTGGTGCTATCATTCCTTGGAAAACTCAAAAAAGGAGGGAGCCGTGCCATCCAATCCCCGTTTGGTCAAGTCCGGAATTGAAAGCATCCAGAGTACGATCCGGGACCTGAGGCGGGACGCGCGGGCGGCCCAACTGAAGATCGAGGATCCTAACACCCGCCAGGCGCTGGTTTCGCTGGAGTGCGCCGTCGATCTGCTGAGCGTCCTGGTCCATATTGCGCTGGAACCCTATCGGCGCGAGCTTGAGGGGAGGATCAATGAAGATGTTTGAGCGCGCCGTCCTCAAGGTATCCGGCGAAGCCCTCAAAGGAAAGGCCCACATCTTTGATCGAAAGGCGCTGGACTTCCTCGCCGGCGAGATCGCCGCGGTCTACCAGAAGGTCCAACTGGCAGTCGTGGTCGGCGGCGGCAACATCGTCCGCGGGCGCTACCTGACGGAGAACTTCCAAACCACGCCGGTCACCGCCGACCACATCGGAATGACGGCGACGATCCTGAACGCCCTGCTCCTGGAGGATTTCCTCCAGCGGGATGGGGTGGAGACCCGGATCTTGAGTGCGCTTGAAATCAAATCGGCCGCCGAGCCCTACATCTTCAAACGAGCCCTCCGACATTTGGAACGGGGCCGAATCGTGATTCTGGCGGGAGGAACGGGAAGCGCCGGCGTCACTACCGACACCGCCGCCGTCCTGCGGGCCGGGGACTTGGGCGCCCAGATCGTCTTCAAAGGTACCAAGGTCAACGGCGTCTACGACCGCGACCCGGTTCAGCACTCCAATGCGGAGTTCATCCCCAAGCTCTCCTACGGGAAGTTCCTGCGGATGGACCTGACCGGCATTCTGGACGAGACCGCCGTCGCCCAAGCCAAGATGAAGGGCGTACCGATCCGAATCTTCAACATCTTCCAGGCCGGCAATCTCGCAAAAGCCGTCGCCGGGGAAGAGATCGGTTCACTGATAAGTTAAGGCCTCCAAACCCATCGAGAAATCGGTGGGTTTTTTTCAAAAAACAGGCCCAGATGACCCCCAACATTTTTAATCTTCATACGCTAGAACAAAGTGATACCACTCTTGAGGAGAGATATAGGGTATAGAAAGCAGTGCTGGGCGGGTCGGTCTAGGACCCTTCTTATCCTTATAATTATTTAACTCTTTCTCGCCTTGATTACGAAACTACTTAATTTCAACTTGCCCTGCTATTGTATTAAGTATGCCTTTTATTACCAAATATTTGAGTCGTATCACCATGTACAGGCTCACTGTTTTTGTTTTGTCTGCCTACCTTGTTATTGCAGTTATTCGGGGCTTTTTGGGTGTTTTACCTTTTGATCCTTGGGATATCATTTTCCAAACAATCTTTTTGCTGTTTGTGTGTCATTTGGCAAACAAAATTTTCTCAAAATTACTTAGCGCTGTCTCCAACACAGATTCCACCACAATAACGGCACTAATTCTTGCTCTCATCGTCGGCCCGGTCGCTTTTTTAGGACAAGCTGCATTCTTAACCCTAACCGCTTTCTTTGCCATTGGGTCAAAGTATTTTCTAACGATTAGAAAAAGGCACATCTTTAATCCGGCGGGGTTTGCAGTGGTACTTATTGCCTTATCTGGAAAATTTGGTGCCTCGTGGTGGGTGGGCAGTTACCCGCTTTTCCCAATCGTTCTTTTGGGCGGACTTTTGGTCCTGGCAAAGATTAAAAGGTTCACAATGGTGGCCACATTCTTTGCAATCTATTTAGGTCTTTCCTATCTTTTCGGTATAGGGACAACAAGTCTCGCTTTTTATACACCACTTGTCTTTTTTGCGACAATCATGCTGGTTGAGCCTTTAAGTTCACCGGTAGAAACAAAAAAGCAACTGGCCTACTCTGTTTTGGTTGCCGGTGTTTACGTGTTCTTTCAGGAATTTTCAAGAGTGGGGTACGCACTGGAGCTTTCACTTATTATCGGAAACCTGTTTTTCTATCTTCTTTCCTCACCCTTCAGAACCACCTTGACTTTGAAAAGGAGAGAGAGACTTGCAAGAGGAACTTTTGCGTTCCGTTTTACAAAAGACACACCTTTTACTTTTAGTCCCGGCCAATTTATGTACTGGACTCTTCCCCACAAGAGTGTTGACCAAAGAGGTATCAGGCGTTATTTCACCATATCTTCTTCTCCCACTGAAAAAGAGGTGTTTATTGCCGTTAGAATCCCGGAGGACTCCCCTAGTTCGTTTAAAAAAACCCTGAAGATCCTGAAAAAGGGAGAGAAAATTATCGCGATGGATGTGGCCGGAGATTTCATGCTTCCAAAAGACCCAAAAACACCACTAGTTTTTATTGCCGGGGGGATCGGGATAACTCCTTTTGCCAGTATGGCAAAGTGGCTTCTAGATAAAAATGAAAAAAGAAACATTGTCATCCTTTATGCTAATCCGAAAAAAGAAGAAGTTGCCTTTGAAGCGTTGTTAAAAGAAGCAGAAAAAGCGGGAGTAAAAACGCACTTTATTTTTTCCGAAAAAGACGGTCACATAGATCAGAAAATGATCCAGGGGAAAGTGCCGGACTTCAGAAAGCGAACTTTTTATATTTCCGGACCACAGGCTATGGTTGGAAAACTAAGCAGACTTGTCTCCAAAATGGGTGCGAAAAAAGTGAAGACAGACTTCTTCCCCGGATACACAGAAACCTATTAGATAAAAACGAGGCAATTAGTATAAAGGAGGCTTTTTGAGAAGCTCCTGTTTTTTGCCCGGATACGGCACCTGCTGCTTCTGTGAAGCCTCTTTGACCTGCTTCCATGGCTCGCTCGATCGCTGGTTTTGCCTCGTCAGGCACCTTTTCGTATACCTCAGCCAGAGTTTCTTGGAGTCTAACTGAATTTTCTGCCAAGATGGTCAAAACTTCATCAACATCCTTACCTTATCAACCCATAAAATTCAACCTAAACCACAAAGAAATCAAGTATAAAATCCCCCCGAGCTCCCCTGTCGCTGAAAAGGTACTTTTAGCGTCGTCCACCCACCTCACGGGAATTTCGATGACCGTGTATCCTCCTCTTTGCGCTCTAATTAATAGCTCGGCGTCCCAAAACCAGCCCCTTCTTCCGGTCCGGTCATAGCCCAACTCCTTCAGTAAATTTTCAATTGCTTCCCTCCGAAACGCCTTGAAACCGCAGCCGTGGTCGTGAATCTTGGAACCAAACAGAAACCGGATCGTAAAGTTGTAAAACTTGCTCAGGATGAGGCGGCGCCATCCCCGAACGGCCGGTATTCCTAAATACCTGGAACCGATCGCCAGGTCATTTCCTTCCTCAATCTTATCGGTCAGCTCCAAGAGGTACTTTAATTCCGTCGAAAGATCCACATCCATAAAAACGGCGGTCCCAAAGCGTGCTTGGGGAAAAGAAGCGGCAAGGTTCTCCCGGCGGGAAGGGCCATTTTCGTAGCGGAGCACCCGCACGCCCCCGATCTTGGAAGCCTTTTCCAGCGCCGCCGCAGTTTCCCGATTAGAACTATCATCTACGGCGACAATCTCAAACTCTCGGTAGTGCGCTTGGGCAAAAGCCCCTACTTCTTTGATATTCTTGACCAACTTCTCGGGGTTAAAATTATAGACCGGAATAAAGATCGAAACTGAACCCTTTCTCATTTGATCGGGGTGGGGCGGCCGCTTTCATCCACCGCCACGTAGACCAACTCCGCCTCCGTCACCCTTACCGTCTCCCGGCTGGCGCCCACTCCGATCCGATCCGCTTCCACTTCCACCTCAATCGTGATTGAGGTCCTCCCGACGCGGATCGTCCGGGTGTAGAAGGTGACCAGGTCTCCCAAGTAAACCGGAGCGACAAAATCCATCTCCCGGATGACCTTCGTCACAAATTTACTCCGGAATTGCCGGCGCGCCTCAATCCCGGCCGCCAAGTCCACGTAGCTCATGATTACCCCGCCGAAGATCGTACCGTAAGCGTTGGTATCTTTCGGGAGCATGGTAATCCGGATCGCCGGAAATCTTTCGCGGGATTTTCCCTTATCCATCGGATTCAGTTTAGCACTGCCGGATTTTGAACCGGCGCAAAAAAAGCTCGCTGGCTTGTCCGCATCAGGCGGAGGAAGCAGCGAGCTGGTAGCGAGCTAGTCGGGGACTCCGGCTCTCAGTGGGATCTCTTCCCGAAAATTGACAACTTCCGCTTGAGCAAGGCTTGGGAGAACGGCGGATCGACCGAGAAGCTGTGCGAAACCAACTCCCAACCTTCCTGTCCCATCCGGGCGAACTGGGGAGCCAGAAATCCGCAGAAAAGCGCCGCGGACAATTCGGAACCGGTGTCCAAACTCTCTTCCAACGGATCGGTTTGGGTCGCCCGGACCACTTCCTCGTCGTCCACGCCGTAGAAGGTGGTTCGGACGGAGAGCTCCCGCACCCCCGGCTGGAGCCACTCACCCACCATCAGCTGCACCGTAGCGTATTCGAAGACGTCCAAGGCCACCTCCTCCGAAAGGGATTATATCACCCGATTCCGTGGTAAAATCCAGGAAGGAGGAGAGATGGCGCAGCCCAAGCATCCCATTCTGGTTTGGAAGGCTTTTCGCATGGACCAAAAAGGACGCCTGCGGTTCCTTTTCCATCCGCACGCTGGGACCAGCGTCGTCCAATTTAATACTTGGATGGAATGCAAGGCCCGCTGGGTCCGAAACCCGGGAAAGAGAGGCCAAAAAGCCTTTCGGGCCGGCTTCCACTTCTTTCCTAAAGAAGAGAGTGCCGCCAAATTCCAGAAGCTGACCAAGGGGAAGTACCTTATTCTCCCGGTACTGGTAGCCGAAGTGCGGCCAAAGCCCCGGACCAATGTTGGTTCCTGGCTCGCCCGGTACCTGTTTGTTCCTGAGAAAGAGGAGGCAGGATGAAGAAACAGGAAGAAGAACGAGAACGGCTTCTCAGCAGGACCAAGTTCTTCTTGAAGGAGGGACAAACCCTCTACGTCGACCCCAACGGGTCCGGCATTTCTCCCGGACTGAATCGGGTCTTTGTGAAGTTCAAGAACGGCAAGGTGGAGGTTTTCGCCGACGCCACCAGCGGCTCCCACTTCCTATTTTCCAAGGGAAGCGGAGAGCAGGGCGACCCCGACTTCGTCATCCAAAACCTGGACTTCAAGGGCGCGCTGGCTGACTTTCTCGAACAGAAGTTCTGGGGCCAGTTCAACTGGGGGCAGCTGATCGACTACCACGAGAAAAAGAACGCTGGTTTCCGGAGGAAAATCACCCGCCGGATCAAGCAGCTGGTGGCGGAGCTGGAAACCCACGCCGCCAAGGAGCTGAATGCGATCCCCAGACCCTCTAAAAAATAGAGGGTCCTTTTTTTGCAAAGCCGATCTGACAGGTGTAAACTCGAACCAAGACTAGGATAGGAGGAAGAAAGGATGGACGTTTGCGACGCAACCCTGACGTTCTTGACTTGCAGCGTGGGAATTCTTCTGCGGCTTGTGTTGCCCGCGTTGATTCTCCTTGCGCTGGGTTGGCTTTTACGGAAGTGGTACGAGAGAGTCAACCGGGATGGCGGCGCCGTTCGAGGGATCGGAATCCCCGCCGATACGCTTCGGAAGGCCAGCAGCGGCCGGCTGCGAGAGATGATCGTAGAGGAAGCAAGCCTTCTCCTGAAGAGCGATCCGATGGAGAGCACCGCCCACGCTAACAACATCGAGCGGCTGGCCCGAGAGATTGCCTTCCGACGCCGGCCGACCCGTCGAATCTGAACGAAAATAAAGTTTGTCAAACCCAACGCTAACTCGTTGGGTTTTTTATTTCTTTCGAATGAGATGAAATTCGCCCTTAATCGTTCCGTAAGGAATGGAGGAGGTCATCGTTCCCGAAATAAGATCGGTAGTGAAGTTGCCCTGCATCGTTCCCGAAACCCCGCCGGCGGCGAATGAACCGAAATCCAATCGGCTGCCGCTCACCCGAATGTTGATTACCCCGGACCCCGAATCGGCAATGCAGGTCTTCGGGGTATTAACGGCCACAATACCAGGGTAGCTAGCCGAACCCCAGGTACAGAGGTTGGTGTAGCGGATGGTGCCGCGAGCTGTGCTTCCCGAAACGGAATCGATTACCAAGGTAATATCACCATCTTCGTAAACCACTACCGTCCCGCCGGCGGCATCAAACTTACCGTACAGCTGAACTCCCTTTCCCCTAAGGGAGGAAACCCAAGTCCCCTTGAGGTCGCGGGCGGGAGTTAAATCCCCGATCGGCGGCTTGCCGGTGATGATGCTCTTGATTTTGTCTTCAATGAGTTTGACGAAGTTGGGGTTGGCCACCGCCACGGCCACGGTCCCTAGGGTAAGAGCAGCGATAATTAAAAAGATAATCCAAGCGATACCAGAACGTTTTCTCACTATTTTAGTTTTAGCACAAATGAATCGGTTTGAAGAAACGGGAGAGAAGGTACTTGGTGCTGTCCTCGCATTTGCCCGATTGCGCTAGCGTTTTGCGTCAATAAGAGTATTTTGATTGATACTCTTGAACTAAAGTATCGCAGCGTTCCTGGGAAGAGAAGTAATCGGGGTATTTTTCTTTCAGCCAAGCGGTCGCAGCGTAGGAATCGGCCGAGGAAGGCCCGTCCGCCGAAGCGTAGGCCGTCGCATTGGCGAAGAACTCAACCGCCGTTCCCAATCCCTGCCCCTCCAAGTCATAAGTGCTTTTTAGCGGCCAGTCGGAAAAGTCCACGGACGCCGCGGCCAAGGTTTGAGCTTGCTCGCAAATCGCCAGCGCCTCCTTCACCAACCGCCCCCTGTTGCTGATCGGGCTAGTCCCATAGAAGCGATCGTAGAAACCGACGACTAACAAGGAAGTAAGAGTAGAGAGTAAGAGAACGGAGATAAAAAACTTCACCCAGAGGGGGCGATTTACCGCCCAAACCCTCACGCGCCTCCAGACTTTCCGCCAATCCGGTTTTCTCCCAAACGGCAGTTTGGTCTTCATTGCTGGGGAAAGTATAGCATTCCGATAAAAGCCAATCCCGCTCCTTCTCCCGGCCGGCGCCGGTGGGAGAAGAAGCGTCCATCGCAGTGAACGCAGTCGCCGGAGACTTGAATTCTTTCAGGGGAAAGACCGGCCGCGGCCAGCTGGCCGCAAACTTCCTCCGCCAAGCTGAGCTTCACCGCCCCCTGCTTCCCGAAGAGGAGGGAAACATCATTCTGAACCTCAAAACAGCTCCCTTGGATGTGGGGACCGATGACCGCCCAAAGGCGCTCGGGCCGAACCCCTTCCGCCGCCAGTGCTTCGACCGTTTTCGGCACCGCTTTTCCGACCACTCCCCGCCAACCGGCATGAACCAAAGCATAGGCCGAGGTTTGGGGATCAACCAGAAAAACGGGGAGACAATCGGCGAAGGTTCCGAAGAGAACCACCCGCGGATCAAAAGTGTAGGCGGCGTCAAAGGAACCGGTGGGGCGGGTGCTCAATGAGGTAATCCTTTTAACTTCGGCGCCATGGTTGGCCATCAGCCCCACCGCCCGGGCGGGATCAATCCCCGCGGCGGAGAGAAACCGCCGCCGATTAGCTTCCGTCCCGGAGATGTCCCCCAGCTTGAAAGACATGTTCCCCGCTTCTCGAAAAGAGAGGCCGGCAGTCAGGTTGGGAACCGATCGAAAGGGAAAGCTCCAGTACTCCACGGTTTTATTTTAAACGAAAAAGAAAGGGACCGAAACAGGAGTTTCGGTCCTAGGGGATCTTCTTCCCGTAATTCTTCTCCAACGCCGCAAAATTGGCCTGGACGATGTCAATGATCTCCTGGGGAAGATCATTCGGCGCCATCAGGCCCCGCAGGCGGGCGGCCGTCAAGGCGATCTCGGAAGGAACACCCAGCTGCACGAGTCGGTCCCACTCGCATTGCGGACAGACGTCATGGGGGCTCAAGCCAAATCCCCGCAGCTTGCAGAGATGATCCATCTCTCTCCTCTCTTATAGGTTATCTTAATTATAACAAAAGGGACCGAAACAGGGGTTTCGGTCCTAGGGGATCTTCTTCCCGT
>JBBDZL010000017.1:0-16079 GCA_040900215.1 Patescibacteria group bacterium
AGTCAAAGGTCAGCGTTCCCGAGGTGTAGTTATCGCTGGTGTCGGAGCGGAGGAACTGGGTCGAATCGAGGGAATCCAGCGTGTCGGCGTTGGAAGCGGCAATGGTCAGAGTTGATTCATCAATCTCGACGGTGGTGAGGCAGTTGCTGCAGCTGCCGGTTTCGTTATCCAGATCGAGATAGTAGCTGCCGTCAAAATTATCCAACTGGTCCACATTGAGATTTTGGACCAGTTTAGTTGAGGAAACGGTTAGGTTCCCAACGTTGATGGTTTCAACATCAATACTGCCGAATTCTCCGCTGCCGGCCCCGACCGAATTTGCAACAACGCTTCGAGCTTTGAGGTCCCGAAACGAAGCATCTCCTAGCGGGCTGATAAAGTAGTTGTCGGTTTCACCAAAAAACACGGTTCCCAAAAATCTCCCCGTATCGAAAAGAAAGGGAAGCTTGGAATGGAGCCATCTGGTTGCGTTAAACTCTTTATACTCTAGTACATCATTAGTATCGATGATCGGATCTAATATTTGGTTAATTCCCAGGACCTCGCCGGGGATGATCCGCTCGATGTATTGGTCCCAGAACCCGCTGAACATCCGGCGGATGCGGGCGTGGGTTAAATCGGAAAATCCCAGCGCCAAAACCGCAATTGTGCCAAAGACCAAGGCCAAAGTCAGCCCATGGCTAACGACTTTCGCCCAAGTCGGTTCGCGGGCGGGGAGAGGAACGCGAATCATATTGGTCAAGAAGTGGAAAATTTGGTTCAGCAAGTCGTTGTGCTTGCGTTCCTCCCCTAAAATTATTGGATCCAGGCTAGGTGGAATCGGCGGTGGGGGTGGGGGAATTGGTTGACTGGTTGGTTGGTTTACTGGCTCACTGGTTACTGGAAACTGGGTACTGGGAACAACTGGCGACTGGATCCTTTTCTTGATCTCTTCATTGGGCAACCCCTGTTTTTTGAGTTCAGCGATTTTCTTCAGAGTTTCCAGAACCGAATCCGGATAATGGCCGACGGTGGAAGGAGCTCCAGGGTAAGGGAGCCGGCGGGTCATATAGGGGAGCAAGCCGATTTTGGTGTAGTAGCGGAGGGTGTGGTAGGAAGCGCCGGAGAGGCGCTCTACCTCACTAACGGGAATAAATTTTTCTGGCAGGTCGCTAGGCATTTGGCAGGTATTTCTATGGGCTTATTTGCCCACATCATTATGGGGTATCATATTTGTTCTCCCCATAACCAAGCCGTTTCAGGGTTCTTACCGTCACGGCAAGAAAAACTATGACACAAAAAATTGATGAATGTCAAGCGCTTGTTAGTGATTTGTAAAAATCGCGTCCAATAAGCACCCGAGCCTGCGCGAGCACCTTACTTTTGCTATCATCATCCTGATATGTCATTTGATCATCGCAAAATCGAACTGAAGTGGCAGAAATACTGGGAGAAAGAAGGCCTTTACCAGGCCAAGGATTTTGACAAGCGCCTGAAGCAATACATCCTGATCGAATTTCCTTATCCATCCGGGGAACGGCTGCACGTCGGCCACGGCCGGAGCTACTGCTGCCTGGACGCGGTGGCGCGCCTCCAGCGGATGAAAGGGCGCAACGTGCTCTTTCCGATCGGCTGGGACGCCTTTGGCTTGCCGGCGGAAAACTACGCTATCAAAACGGGGATCCACCCCAGCATTACCACCAAAGAAAACATCGCCAATGCCAAAAAACAGGCTCAATCTTGGGGTTTGTCATTCGATTGGGAGCGGGAGATCAACACGACCGATCCGGATTACTACCGGTGGACCCAATGGATCTTCCTCCAGCTCTACCAGAAAGGGTTGGCCTACAAGGCCGAGATTCCCGTCAATTGGTGCCCTAAGGATAAGACTAATTTGGCCGATGAAGAAGTGGTCGCTGGCAAGTGCGAGCGCTGCGGCACTCCGGTGGAGCGCCGGACCCAAAGCCAGTGGCTGCTCAAGATCACCGCTTATGCCGATCGGCTGATCGATGATCTCGAAACCGTCGACTACCGGGAGGATATCAAAGCCCAGCAGGTCAATTGGATTGGGCGAAGCGAAGGAGCAAAAATCGCATTTAAGATTTTAGATTTAGAATCTAAGATTGAGGTTTTCACGACTCGGCCGGATACTCTTTACGGAGCCACTTTCCTGGTTCTTTCTCCAGAGAGAGCGCAGGAGGTCCTAGGGAAAGGGGTTCGTCCGGAGGTTGAAGATTACATCCGAAAGGCGCTGAAGAAGTCGGAACTCCAGCGGCAAGAACAAGCCAAAGAAAAGACCGGGGTTTTTAGCGGCTTCTACGCTCAGCACCCGCTAACGGGAGAGAAACTGCCGGTTTGGGTGGCGGACTTCGTTCTTTCAGGATACGGGACCGGGGCGATCATGGCGGTGCCGGCTCACGATCAAAGAGACTTCGAGTTTGCTAAAAAATATGACTTGCCGGTCAAAGAGGTTATCAAGAGCGAAGTAGGATCGGCTCTTTCCAAACAGCCGTTTAAAGGAGAAGGAACCTTGGTTAATTCGGGCGAATTCGATGGGTTGCAGTCTAAAGTAGCGATTGACAAAATTACTCAATTTTTGGAGCAGAAAAAACTAGGTGAGAGGGCCATAGATTACAAGCTGCGTGATTGGGTTTTCTCGCGCCAGCATTATTGGGGCGAGCCGATTCCCATCATCTTTTGCCGCCATTGTTGGGAAAGAAAGAGCGAAAAAGAACAGAAAGAAGCCCGGGAAGGGATCGATTTCGTGAAAATCGCTGGCAAAGAGCATGCGGTGGTGACAGTATCAGGAGAGGATCTCCCGGTCGAGCTCCCTTATGTTGAGAATTATAAGCCGACGGAAACCGGCGAATCGCCCTTGGCGACGGTTAAAGACTGGGTCAATGTTCGCTGCCCTATCTGTAAATCGCAGGCGAGACGAGAGACTGATACGATGCCAAACTGGGCCGGCTCCTCCTGGTACTTCCTGCGCTATCTGGATCCGAAGAACGATAAGAAATTTGCCAATCCAGATAAATTGAAATATTGGTTGCCGGTGGACTGGTATAACGGGGGAATGGAGCACACGACCCTCCACCTGCTCTATTCCCGTTTCTGGCACAAGGTTCTTTTCGATTTGGGCTTGGTTCCAACCAAAGAACCTTATGCCCGCCGGACTTCCCACGGAGTCGTGCTGGGAACGGACGGCCAAAAAATGAGCAAGAGCCGCGGAAATGTGACAAATCCCGACGAAGTGGTCGCCGAGTTCGGGGCCGATACCTTCCGGATGTATGAGGCCTTTATGGGGCCGTTCGAGCAAATGATCGCTTGGGACCCGAAGGGTGTCTTGGGAGTGCACCGTTTCCTCGACAGGGTGTGGAAAGCGCATGAGGAAGTCAGCAGCCAGCAGCCAGCAGTCAGTAGTAAGGAACTCGAGCGGGAACTCCACCGTTTAATCAAAAAAGTCGAGGAAGATACGCTGAATCTCAAATTCAATACCGCCATCGCCGCGATGATGGCGTTCATCAACGAAGTAGCGAGTAGCGAGTATCTAGTAGCGAGAGAAGACTGGCAGCTGTTTCTCGAGGTTTTAGCGCCGTACGCCCCGCACTTGTCCGAGGAACTCTGGCATGATTTGGGTGAAGAAGGGAGCGTGCACCGGCAGAGTTGGCCGAAGTGGGATCCGAAGCTGATTAAGGAGGAAACTGTCACGATTGCCATCCAAGTGAACGGGAAATTCCGGGGGACGGTTGCGGTCTCGGCCGGGGCTGCCGAGGAGGAAGTTGTCGCTCGCGCCCGGGAAGTAGAATCGGTTAAACGCTACCTAGAAGAGGGGAAAACCACCGCCGCTGGCGGGGTCCCGCAGAAGGCGGGACTTGCAAAAACCATTTTTGTCCCCGATAATCTCATTAACTTCGTAGTTTCCTAAATCCCTGCCCCATTTCGATGGGGAAATTCTTTGATGAACATAAGAAAGAGTTCATAGTGGCGCTTTCCGGCGCGATCCTTTTGGGGTCGGGAATTTCTTTGGGATTGGGCTTCTCCCAGCTCCAGGCGCCCCACCCCGAATTTAAAGCCGCCGGTTTTTCCTCCAGCGATCCCGGTCAGCCTGCAACCCAATCAGCCAGCCAGCCAATTTCCGGCCCGATTAACATCAACACCGCTTCCGCTGTTGAGCTGGAAGCTCTACCGAGGATCGGGCCGGCTTTAGCCCAACGGATTGTGGACTATCGGAAGGATAACGGCCCGTTTAAAACTACCGCCGATATTGAAGATGTTTCCGGTATTGGACCCTCGATTTACGCGCAGATCAAGGACCTGATTACGGTCAAATAATGGATATTTTAACCGCGATTCGCGAATCCATCGCTCAAACCGTCCGCTCCGGTTTACCGGAGCCCCAAGCCTCCCTTCTTCTGGGGATGATTTTGGGTATCAAGTCCGGCTTTCCGCCGGATTTTTACGAAGCCCTGCGCGTCACCGGTACTCTGCACGTGGTCGTCGTTTCGGGCTTCAACATTACCGTCGTCATCAACACGCTGGCCCGAACGCTATTTTTCCTGCCGTTGAAAATCCGCTTTTTTATCACTCTGGCATTCATTACTGCTTTTGTCTTGCTGGTGGGAGTGAATCCTCCAGTGGTAAGGGCTGCCGTGATGGGTGCGATCGGCCTCTTGGGGACGGTTTTAGGGCGTCAGCGTGACGCTCTCCGCGCTTTTCTGATAACGGTAACCGCGATGTTAATCCTCCAGCCGGCTTGGGTCGGGGAATTGAGCTTCCAGCTGTCTTTCTTAGCCACTTTAGGGCTGATCTTGGTCCTTCCTCTGCTCGAGCAGCTGGTGCCGGGGGAAAGCTTCTTGCGGGAAGGTCTTTTGACGACAACGGCAGCCCAAGTCCTGGTTTGGCCCCTCCTAGCCTACAATTTTGGAACGGTTTCGGTGCTTTCTCCGCTCGTCAATGCCCTAATCCTGTGGACAGTGCCGATAATTACCTATATTGGCTTGGCTACAACCACAATCGGATTACTTGTCAAAGGTCTGGAAACACTGATTCTTGTTCCCGTACGCCTCTTTTTGGACTACTTTATCTGGATTGTAGAGGCCTTTAGCCGCCTAAAAATCGGCTACTTTGCCGTTTCACCGTTTTCTTGGGTAGCTTTAATCCTGTATTTCGGCGTTTTATCAGGAGGAATATGGTTTATTTACCAGCATTTAACCGAAAAACAATTGAAAAGTTGATTTTGGGGGCCCTTCTCGGGACTATCTCTCTGCTCTTTTGGACGCTGGAACCGCGATTTTCGGCCTATTTATCTGGAGAGAACGACCTTTTGATCAAGTTTTATGATGTCGGCCAGGGCGACGCAGCGCTGATCCAGAAAGGATCGATCCAGATCCTGATCGACGGCGGCCCCAATGACCGGATTTTGTCCTATCTCGGGAGAGATTTACTCCCGTGGGATCGGGAAATTGAGCTGCTGGTGCTAACTCATCCCCACGCCGACCATTTAACCGGTCTCATTCCTGTAATTGAGCGCTACCAAGTGGACCGAATCCTGTATTACCCCAGCGTTTACGACACTCGCGGCTACCAAAAGTTTCAAGAACTTGTCCAAAAGGAGGGGGCGGAGGTGATTTTAGCGCGCGCCGGCGGCGAACTCCAACTGGGAGAAATCTCTTTGCAGATTATCTGGCCGAGTGATAATTTCCGCGCCGAAAACAAGAATGACGAGTCTGTTGTTGGGATCCTAGATTACCAAGATTTCGAAGTTTTATTCCTGGGGGACGTGGAAAATGACATCCAACCCCGGCTTGTTGTCAATAAAGATGTTGAATTGATAAAGGCGGGGCATCATGGCTCGCGAAATGGGAGCTACGAACCGCTTTTGCGGGCGAGTGCGTCTAATCTGGCCGTGATTTCCGCCGGGGCCAAAAACCAGTACGGCCATCCCCATCAGCAAACGCTTGAACTGTTTGACAAGCTCGGGATCACCCTCCTTAGAACCGATTTGAACGGCACAATTACCGTCCGCAGCGACGGGCGCAATTTTTGGTATAGTACCGAAAGATGAGGGAAAAAATCACATCCGCCGTCAAGCAGGCGGTTAAGGAGCTCTACCAAATCGACGTTGACCCGGTGATTGAGCACCCGGCAATCGAGGCGCACGGCGATTACTCCACCAACGTGGCAATGGCTCTGGCGGAACGGCTGGGCAAGAAGCCGCTGGAGATTGCGGAAAAGCTCTCGGAAGCAATTAGCAATTATCAATTAGGAATTATCAAATTGGCTGAAGTCGCAAATCCCGGATTTATCAACTTCTGGATTAATGAGGGAACATTGGTGGAGAAAGTGCAAGAGGTGAATGAGGCGAAGGAAGATTATGGCCGCTCCGAGATTGGGAACGGGGAAACGGTCGTCATTGATTATTCCGCCCCCAACATCGCCAAGCGCTTTGGGATCGGCCATCTCCGCTCGACCGTCATTGGCCGGGCGCTCTACAATCTGCACAAGTTTTCCGGATACAAGGTCGTCGGTGACAACCACCTCGGGGACTGGGGGACGCAATTCGGCGCAATTCTGCGCCAAGTAAAAGCCAGGAAATTGGCAATTAACAAATTAACAATTGACAAGTTAGAGGAACTGTACGTGGAATTCCATCGGAAGGCGGAAAAGGATCCGAAGCTGATGGTAGAGGCCCGGGAGTGGTTTCTGAAGCTGGAGCAGGGAGACAAGGAGGCGCGGGAGCTGTGGAAAGCGGTGGTAGGCGTCTCGATGAAGGAATTTGACCGGATATACTCCCTCCTCGGAGTCGAATTCGACCACGCCCACGGCGAGAGCTTCTACGAAGACAAAATGCCGGCGGCGATCGAAGCAGTAAGAGTAAGAGGTTTGAGTAAGAGGAGCGACGGAGCCGAGATCGTCGAGTTTGCCAAGCTGCCGCCGGCGATTCTGGTTAAAAGCGACGGGGGAACCACCTATTTCACTCGGGATTTGGCGACGATCAAGTACCGATTAGAGACCTGGCAGCCCCAAACGATTATCTACGAAGTCGGGGCCGACCAAAGGCTTCATTTCCAACAAGTCTTTGAAACCGCTAAGCGGTTGGGTTGGACGGACGGAACCGAACTGGTCCACGTGGCCCATGGCTTGATTCGTTTCGCCGAGGGCAAGATGTCCACCCGTCGCGGCCAGACGGTCAATTTGGAAGAAGTTTTAGACGAGGCAGTGAAGCGCGCCGAGAAACTAATCACCGCCTCCGGCGGGACCCCGCCAAAGGCGGTGGCCGGCCAAAAGGGGGCCGTGGCCAAGGCGTTGGGCATTGGGGCGGTGAAATATTTCGACCTTTCTCACCAGCCCCAAACCGATATCATCTTCGACTGGGAGAAGCTATTTTTACTGGAGGGAAACAGCGCTCCGTATCTTCAGTACACATACGCTAGGGCAACTTCCGTTTTGCGAAAAGCGGGCAAAACCGAATCTAAAATCTTAAATCTAAAATCTGAAATCTTAGATGCGGAGACGCCCTTGCTCCGCTATCTTTATCGCTTCCCCGAAGTTGTCGAATCGGCCACAAAGACCTACTCTCCCAATCTTGTCTGCAACTATCTCTTTGAGCTGGCCCAGCGCTTCAACAGCTTCTATGCCGCCGCTCCGATTATCAAAGCCGAAGAAAATAAAGAACTGCGGTTGGCGCTAACGGCAGCCACCGCCCAGGTGCTGAAAAACGGGTTGACGCTTCTGGGAATTGAGGCGCCGGAAAGGTTATAATCCTGAACAGAGATGGAACGCACGATGATCGTTTTCAAACCGGACTCTGTGGATCGCGGGCTGGTGGGGGAGATCCTCGCCCGCTTTGAGCACGCCGGTCTCCGGATCGTCGGTTCCAAGACTCTCTCCGTCACCGAAGAGTTTGTTGCTCACCATTATCCTGACAAGTCCGATTTTCTTCGTTCGATGGGAATGAAAACTTTGGAAAATTACGCCGAAGCTAAGATCGACCCGCTTAAAGAGATCGGCACCGATGACCCGGTCGAGATTGGCCGGCGGATTCGCCGCTGGAACATGGAGTTTCTCTCCCGCGGGCCGGTGATTGCCTTTGTGCTGGAAGGGAATCACGCCGTGGCAAATGTCCGCCGGTTGGTAGGGAAGACGATTCCTTCGACCGCTGACGCCGGTACGATCCGCGGCGACTACTCGATTGATTCTTCCATCCTCGCCAACCGGGAAAAGCGGGCGGTCCAAAACCTCGTCCACGCTTCCGGTACGGTGGAGGAAGCCCAAGAAGAAATCAAGCTCTGGTTCAAATCCGCCGAACTCGTTTAAACCTAACCTTCGAGGTTTACAGGATCAATTTGGGGTTTCTTCAATGATCAAGTCCTCGATTCCGGGAAGGACGCGATTAGGATCGATTTTTGCCTCCACAAACTCACGGTACTCTTTCGATCCCCCGATTTGGTTCACCCAAAAGCGGACCTCTTCTTGGTTAGTGATATGAGGGTTTTTGAAACCCGCCCACTCTTGGTAGGAACTGTAATACCAATCTTGAGGGTTTCTAAGCTCCCCTTTCCGATTTGCTTTTTTTGACACCAGAGGATTGAGATGAATGTAGCGGCTGAGCTGGAGAACAGAACCTTCGTCCCGGACCTCCTTGGATTTGAATTTTCCTTGGAAGATGACACCACCTCTTCTGTATTTGATATTGAAGTAGCGAGTATAGCCATTGATCAGATCAGAAACAAAGCGGCTAAGCCTATTGGGGTCCTTTTCATTAGGTTTCAAGAGGAGGTGGAAATGGTTGGGCATGGCTACGAATGCAATAATTTTCGCCCTTTCCTCCTGTAAACCTTCGAGGTTGATCCGGCTGGGGAGTTGGATGAACTGGGAGTAGGGGACCTCCCTTTCTAATTTGTAGTAGTCTAGCAAGTTAACGAAGCGTTGGTAATCGCGAGTCCCCTCAAATATTCGCGGTTTCTCCTTTACCGCCCGATTGTAGATGTGGTAGTAAAAATCGGGGTTGAAGTTTCTTGGTTTGGAAGCCATCTGATTGATGGCATTTTAAGGCCACGGCCAGAAAAGTCAAGTTTCCTCCTGTAAACCTTCGAGGTTAGGGTTGGCGGAGCTCAGCGGTGATGATTAGCCGGTTGATCGCAATCCCCGGAGGGTCGCAGGTCTGGAGGGTCAGGTAGGGGGTATCGAAGGTTCGGGTGAGAGGGGTAGTGTTGAAGCCGGAAACGATCTCCTTGCCCTGAACGTAATAATCAAATCTCTCACCCTTGTAGAAGATTACAATCCGGTCGCCTTTCTCCAGCTTTCGGATCAGGTTGAAGACCCCGGCGTAGGGCCCATATTTCCAGAAATCAATGGTGGTGTGGGCAAAGAGGTAGCTGTTGCCGACCTGCCCGGGCCGGGCCGTTCCTTGGGCGTGGGCGACTCCCTTCTCCAGCGCCCTGAGATAGGCCCGCTTGTCGATCACCGAGACGTTCTCGATCACCGGGGCGTTGACTCCGATCTTTTCGATCACGATCCCAAACTGGGTCGATTTGGGGGTAACTTTTAAGGGAGTTGGTTGAGCAAGTAAGCCGGCGAACGGGCTGGTATTGGCCGGCGGTTCATTCCCCACTTCATCCACCGTGAACGTTTGCCCGCGCAGCTTCCAGTAAGCGTAGAGAGATTCCTGCCGAATCACGTCCCAGAAAGAGAGAATAAAATAGAGGACCGCCCCCAGGATCAGGGCGTTGGAGATTGTTCTCTTGATAATGTGACGCCAGTCTAAATTTCGGAGCTTATCAAACATTTTGAATTGGTCGGGGCGGCGGGAATTGAACCCACTACCTCTCGCACCCGAAGCGAGCGGTCTACCGATGACCTACGCCCCGACAATTGATACGGTATAATTCTACTGTATCTGCCCCCGTAGCTCAATTGGATAGAGCAAACCCTTCCTAAGGGAGAGATTGCAGGTTCGAGTCCTGCCGGGGGCACCACAATTGACTAACTTACCTTTACGATAGACCGGACCTCACTCTATTAAGTATCTTCTTGACTAAATTAAATTCAATGCGCTAGAGTGGCATTAGTAGTTAAGGAGGTGAATTAATTTGCCAAAAGTTTCACAGAAACAGGTTAAGGGCGAGGATCACTTGGTCCAAAATTTTTGGGAGGACATCAACGTCGTTTCCTCGGCGGAGAGAATGATTTACTTCGAGCACTTGCTAACGCCGACCGAGGTCCTAATGCTGGCCAAGCGAGCGGCGATCTTCAAAGACCTGATCAACAAGCGCTCCTACGTTGACATTTCCGGAGAGTACGGGGTGGGAGTAAACACGATCAGCCGGCTTTCCAACACCCTGCACCAGGCCGATCCCGACTTCATCGTGATCCTGACCAAGCTCTCCTCAAAAGAGGAAAAGAAAAGCTGGTTCTGATTACCTTAAGGTAATGCCGTAGAGATTGGCCGGCGATTCCGAGGAAATTGAAGTCACGACAATCACCTGCGCTAGGTCGGTTGAGGAAAAAGCGACGCTTTCTACCAGCGTGCCGCTAAAGATTTCCCGTTTGTTCGTACCGTCCAAATCCATAATTGAAACCTTGTTCCCTTCGAGGACGATGAAGTTCTGGGAGTTTGCTAGCCAGAACATTTTAAGTTTTTTGTCTTCGGTTTCGAGGATTTTCCGATTGGTTTCCTCCCCAACCGGAAGGGGATCGATGAAATTGGCGACCCAGAATTCCCGCTTGCTGCCGGCGGCCTTCTCGTAAAGGAACTTGCGCTCGTCGGGCGACCAGACGCTGGTGAGGGCTAGGGCCGGGTCCTGATACTCCTCCGGAATCTCCAGATTTTTAACCGCTTCCGACCGCTGTTCCATTACTAGTGCTTGCCACTGGGTGCGCAGCGTTGACACGCTGCTTACCGCTGTGCCGGTCGTCCCCGTTCGGATGAGATAGAGATTACCTTTGCTTCCGGCGGTCAGCAGGAGCTGATCCTCGTTGGGAGAGAATTCGATTTTGGTCACTTTGGCGAACGGGAAGTCCTTGGTTTCGGGAGAAATTTCCTGGGGCTGGGTGCGCAGGAAGCCGAGGAATGAATTGCTTAACGATAGAAGATAGAGCTTCCCCCCGCTTAAGAAAGCCGCTTTTGTTCCCGAAGCTGAAGGAGTGACCAACTTGGCGCCATTTTGGGTAATCGCCGTGAGGGAGGGAGAGAGCGGCGGAAGGATTGCCATCACCCCGGTAACCAATTCGGCTTTGACTTCCACATCTTTCTCCCAGCTCATAAACCCTTCTTTTTCAATTTTCAAGTGATAAGTGTCGGGTTGGAGGCTGCCGATGGTGGAATCGGTCGCGCCGGCTAGCTTATCGTCCAAGAGAACCCGGGCGCCATCAGGAACGGATTTGACGAGGATCATTCCCGTTTTGGCGAACCCTCCTCCTCCCAAATCCAGCCGGAAACCGGAGGCATAGAGAATAATGCCGGTGGTGATCAGAAACAAGATGATTAAGAATCCCAAAATCTGAAAGAGTGAGCCGCGTTTCATCGAAAGTATTATAAACGATTCCTTACATCGGGATATAATGGGGCGGTGATTAACTATCTTTTGCCGGTACTGGTCTTCTCGACAATTTTTGAACGCCTGAATATTTTTATTCCGGTGCTGGATTTTTCGATGAAGCTTTCTCTGGTAATTCTGCCGATCGTCGGTTTGGCTTTTCTCCTTAGGAAGAGGTTAACTTTCGCGAAAGCGAAATTGCAACCGAGCGTTAGCGAGGACGGCACTTTCAACCCCACCTTCCTATTTCCGGCGCTGGCGGCGGTGCTGGGAGTAGAGATTCTATCTGTGTCTACCTCTTTTAACCCTTTCCAGAGCTTCCAGGTGGTGGTTTTCCATCTCCTGATGGCGGGCCTTTTCTACTTGATTATTTGGTCAACCGCACCAGGGGTTGAACCCCTAAAGGGGTTCAACCCCTTAAGTTTCCTGATCTGGGTCTGGGGGATGGCGGCGGCGGTGGTTTCTCTGCTGGGGATCTGGCAGTTTCTGCGATACCTGGGAGCAGCGGATCCGACCCTGTTCTTTGAGAACTGGTTTTCGGCCAAAACCCTGCCGGTGGATACCTTCCTCCAGTCTTTTTACGGGATATTGAGTTGGAGTTTTCGCTGGGATTGGGGGATTCCCGAGGCGGTTCTTAGGCCACCTTCAACCTTTATTGACGTTTCGACCGGCGCCTCCTTCGTTGGGGTTTTCCTGATTTTGGGGTTGAGTCGGTTTCTGAACTTCCGGAAGGATGACCTTCGGCGGGTCCTGATGGGGGGCTTAATGATCTTTGCGGCAATTTACTTCGTTCTGGCGCTTTCCAGAAGCGCGGCCTTCGGTTTGGTGACCGGTTCGGCGGTTTTTTCCTACCTGATCCTGAAAGATCGGATCCGTAAATGGGTTAAACCCCTGATTTTGGTGCTGGCCGGACTGGCATTAGCGGTTGGGGTGGTATTTACGACCAGCAGCCGTGAGCGGTTGAGTTCGGCCATCAAGCGGTTGGACTACGCCCGGGCCGCGATCGAGATGGTCAAGGTCAGCCCTCTCTTGGGAGTGGGGGCGGGGAACTTTGAAAACTACTACCGCGAGGTGATTAAGCCCGGTGCGCCGGCCGGATACCCCCACTCAATCCTCTTAGCCTGGCTGGGAGAATTGGGGATTTTGGGACTAGTCGCTAACCTTTCTCTCGCCGGCGTATTAATGCTCTTTCTTTACCGCCTTTTCGATAGACTGAAGCGCGACGATGCTTGGAAATTACCAATTGCGGGCCTGCTCTCGGCCTATGTGGCCCTGCTGGCAGCGAACGTCTTTCACGCCCACTACGGCTTGGAGTTTACTTGGGTTCTTCTAGGCCTCGCAGTAGCTGGGTACTACTCAGCCATGTCAAATGTAGAAAGTAAAATGTCAAAAGTTGATGTTCTGGGCATCAAAGTTGACAACATCACAATGGAGGAAGCGGTGGAGCAAGTGATGGGTTTCTTTTCGTCCGGAAAACCGGCGTATGTCGTTACTCCCAACTCGGAAATGATCATTGCCGCCCGTAAGGATAAAGAATTTACTCGTATTTTAAATCAAGCCGATTTGGCGGTTCCCGACACGGTCGGTTTGGTTTGGGCTTCCCGGATTTGGGGGACGCCGCTGAAAGAGAGAGTGGCCGGAACCGATCTTTTCCTCCGGCTCTGCGAGGAGGCCGGCCGCCGGGGCGGTAGAATTCTGCTTTTGGAAGGACCGGAGGGATTAAGATCTTCCTCCGCGGCGGCCGGAGAGCTTCGCCGCCGGCATCCAAAAATAGACGTCGAGGTTTTGGTGATTGGCTCCGACCAGGACGATCAAGCGATATCTGCAATCCGGAACTTGAGCCGAGGAAGGGACTTTGATCTTCTCTTTGTCGCCTACGGCCACGGGAAGCAGGAAAGATGGATTTCGCGCAACTTATCCAAGATTCCGGTCAAGGTGGCGGTGGGGGTCGGGGGGGCGCTCGATTTTATCGCCGGAGCGCAGAAGCGCGCTCCCAAATTGATTCGAAGTTTGGGGTTGGAATGGCTTTACCGGCTCATCCGCCAGCCGTGGCGGATCAAGCGCCAGCTCGCTCTCCTTCCCTTCATTTGGCTGACTTTCCGCGAATCCTTCAAAAAGATCTAATCTACCCTAAACGACTAGCGATCGCATGCTTAATAGGATAAATTTAGATTTGGTAGAGTTTGGAGTACTCCTCAAGCATTCGGGGGGTGTTGAAGCGGGTTCCGCAAGAACGCAGCGCTTCTTTGACCATTTCCCACCACTTCTCACGCTGGTCGTAATACATCGGAACGATCTCATTTTCGATCAGGGCGTAGACGTGCTCGGCGTCGGGCTGGTCGAGCGCCCAGCCGTTAGCGCCGTTAGCCCCTTCGACCCACCAGCCGTCGCGGCTGGAAGCGTTCAAGGCGCAGTTGAAGACCGCCTTCATTCCGCTCGTCCCGCTCGCCTCCCACCCAATTTGGGGGGTGTTGAGCCAGACGTCGGCGGCGGCCAGCAGCCGGTACGCTAGTTCGATGTTGTAGTTGGGGAGGTAAATCAAGTGTCCCTCCAAGCGGGGGTCCCGGCTGGCGTCAATTACCTTTTTGACGAACCCCTGGCCCTGGGGGTCTTCGGGGTGGGCCTTCCCGGCCATCAAAAGGTAGACCGGCTTTTCGCGGTTGGTGAGGATTTTGATCAAGCGCTCTAATTCGGAAACCAGGAGCGTGGGCTGCTTGTATTCGGTGAACCGCCGGGACCAAACCAGGACCAGCGCTTTCGGATCGAACCGGCGCTTGTCCACGGCGAGGTGGGAGAGCGTTTCGGCGGCGCGCCGCTTGGCCTGGAGTTTGGCCTCTTCCAGCTGTTTATCGGGAGTGTTTTCGTCAATTCCTTTCAATTCTTTGGCGGTCCAGCGGGGGGCGTAGACGGCGTTGGTGACGTAGGTCAGGGGAAGGTCGCCGATGAACTTCCAGAGCTCCCGGGAAACATCCAGGTGCTTCCGGCTGACGGAATTGATCGCCCGGGCGTGGCGCATCGCAAAGACGGTGAGCGAGAAAGTTTCTTTACCTTCCCAGTCTCTCTTTCCCAGGTTCCAGATCTCTTCGAAGTCCACATTTAATCCGGAAAGGAGTGTGTTCAGGACCGGGAACAGTTCCTCGCGGGAGAACTTGCTCTCGGCCCCGCCGACGGGAGTGTGGGTGGTGAAGATCGTCTGGGACTTGACCGCTTCCCGGGCTTCTTCCAGCTGGAGGCCTTCGGCCAGCTTTTCCCGGAGACGTTCCAGAATGTTGAAGGAGCCGTGGTCGTCGTTGATGTGCCAGGTTTCGATCGGCAGATTCAGTTTACGAGCGGCGCGGACGCTGCCGATCCCGAGAACCAGGTCGTCGAAGATGTGAGGGGCCCAGACCCGCTCGTAGAGCCGGTCGGTGATTTGGCGGTCTTCGGGGGAGTTTTCGGGAATGTCGGCGTCCAGCAGGTAGAGCGAAGAGATGCCTTCCTTTCCTGTTCCCTGGCCCCGGACCTCCTTGCGCCAGATCTTGAGCTTGAGGATCCGGCCGGGGAGCGGAACCTCAACCGTCTCTCCTGTCTCCTCCAGGCCGGCTTTCAGGGGATCAATTTGGGGATAGAAGTGAGTTTGCTTTCCTTCGGAGTCGACTTTCTGCTGGAAGAAACCCTCTTTGTAGAGGATGCTGATTCCGCAGAGGGGGAACCGGCTCTCCGCCGCTTGGTAGAGAATATCGGCGGCGAGGATTCCCAACCCGCCGGCGTAAGTCGGCAGATCGTCGGAAAGGGCAAATTCGGAGCTGATATAAGCGACTTTAGGTGTCATCAGAACCCGCCGGGGACTTCCTGCCAGAAGAACTTCGGCCGGCCGAGGACCGATTTCAGGAGAACGTAGTACTTTCCGGAAAGGTTAATCTCCTCGGCGGGGGTGGTCTGGTTATCCGTGGGATCGAGGTTGCGGTCGAGGGAAAGCGTATCGCGAAGGGAGACCAATCCGCCTTCGACCACCAGCTGGCGGGTGATCTCGTCCGGAGCGGATTTATCGTAAGCGGTGTTGATCCGGTCTTCGGCAACGTACAGCCCGCCGACATTGTCCACGCCGCCCCCGCCGCCGGTGAGGTTCTTGGCGAACTTGATCTCCCCGGAGACAATGAAAGCGATTGTGCCGTTGGCGGCGGTTCTAATCTCGGCATCGATCGTCAAATCCCCGTCGACGAAGACCAGGGTGTTCGCTCCCCCCGCTTGGTCGAAAACGGCGCTGACGGTCTTGTCCCCATTGATCAGATAGACTCCGTCGGCGTTGGGGAGGGTCAGGCCGGAATAGGCGTTCGCTCCCTTGCCGTAAAGCTTAAAGAGCCGGTCGTAGGTCGGCGCTTTGATCGGGGTGTTGTTGGTCCAGCTGAAGTTGCGCTCCGGATACCATTGGGCGATCCAGCCCTCTTGGGAGGTGCCGGTAATTGTACCCCGGGAAGTGATCAGCCAACGAGAGTTCTGGCCGACGGGAGCGACCCGGAGGGTAGTCATGTGATTGGCGTGGACCAGTCCGTTGAGAATCTTAACCCAGGGATCGGCGCGGGT
>JBBDZL010000018.1:0-10580 GCA_040900215.1 Patescibacteria group bacterium
GCCAAAAAAGGAATGAAAGTGGCGGTGATCGAGCCCGGTCCTTTGGGTGGAACCTGCCTGAACCGGGGTTGTATTCCTTCCAAGCTTTGGATCGAAACCGGCGAGATCGCCGAGGCGATTCGGCGCTCGGCGGAGTTTGGGATCACAGCGGAGCTCAAGGGCGTTGACTTCCCGGCGATTGTCGAACGGACAATGGGCTTCATCGACGAGGAAGCGGCGGGAATTGAGGAAGCGATCAATGCCAATCCCCAGTACACCTTATATAAGAAATTTGCCCACTTTACCGGTCCGAAAAAGCTGATGGTTGGGAACGAGGAGATTGAGGGAGAAAAAATTGTGATCTCCGCCGGGACCCGCCCTGCCATCCCGCCCATTCCCGGCCTGGACAAAACTGCTTACTACACCTCCGATACCATCTTTCGGGTCAAGAAACTTCCCCACCACGTGACCTTTATCGGCGGGGGCTACATTTCCTGCGAGATGGCCCATTTCTTCGGGAGCCTGGGGAGTGAGGTAACGGTAATCGATCGGGGCCCGCTGCTGGTTTCCAACGAGGACGAGGAAGTTGCCTCCAAGTTTACTGAGGTTTTTGGGAAGAGGTACCGGTTGATTCTGGATGCGGCGGTGGACGGCGTCTCCGGCGATCCGCCGGGGACCGAGGATCCCAACATCGCGATTAAGGTCACGGCAGGGGGAAAGGTCGAGGAAGTACACGCCGACTTGCTCTTCGTCGCCGCCGGGCGGGTTCCCAACACCGATAATTTGGGCTGTAAGGAGGCGGGATACGAGTTGACGGAACGCGGGAATCTGGTGGTGAACGAATACCTCGAAACCTCCGTTCCCGGCGTTTGGGCGCTGGGCGATATCGTTGGCAAAGCGCCTTTCAAGCACGGGGCGAACTACGAAGCCAAGATTATCTCGCAGAACATTTTCGCCGAGGAAGGCAAAAAGATCGCCGCCGATTACTCCGTTATGCCCCACGCGATTTATTCCTCTCCCCAAGTGGCGGGAGTGGGCCTGCGGGAGCAGGATTTAAAGGAGAAAAAGATGGATTATGCCGTCGGCAATTATCCTTATATCAAGACTGGAATGGGGAAAGCACTCGAAGATCGGGACGGTTTCGTGAAGATCTTAGCGGAACGCCCCACGCGCCGGATCGTCGGGGCTTCCATTTTAGGGACAGACTCCTCTATTTTAATCCATGAGTTGGTGGTGGCGATGCAGGCCGCTGGAGGATCCGTGGACGCCATTAAAAATTCGATTCATATCCACCCCGCCCTTTCGGAGGTGGTCCAGCGCGCCGTCAACTCCATTTCCTTCGATGGCCCTCCCACGATTTCCGGAAAGACTTTAATGGAGCGGACGAGCGATCAAGGAATCTAGCATGCTTCTCCTTCATATCGGTGCGGCGCTCATCGGAATTGTTTGTGCGACGTGGAGGAACGCCGTATTTTTTAAAAGGGGATCGATCCTTCCGGTCCTGCAGAAGATCGTTTGGTTGGCACTGCTTACGTTAGCGGCGACCGGTGGGGGCCTGCTCCTCTCCAAACCTGCTCTGCTCCACAGCCCCGCCTTTTGGCTAAAGATGTTTTTTGTCGGCGGGATTTTAGTTTCCGAATTCTACCTCGCCCGCCGAAAAGTTATTTGGGCCGGGTTTGTCTCGCTCTTCACCTGGTATTTTTCTTTTTTCTGGTCAGGACTGGAAAGAGTTCCGTTGAGTTACGCCGCAATTCTGGGGTTATACTTCGGGGTGGGGTTGCTTTCTTTCTTGGCCGCTCGAAAATATGGATATACCTAAGAGCACCCGGTGTGGATTATGCGGAATGCTGGCGGTCGCCGCCGTCAAAGACGCTCAAGGTGTTGTGCACTATTTTTGCGATCACCATATTCCCCCATCCGTTTCTCCAACCAAACAGCCAACGATGGATCGGCACGCCGGCCATGCCGTTAATATGTTCCGGGATCGGTTCTTCCTTTCTTTAATTCTTACGATTCCGGTCGTAGTTTATTCTTCTTTATTCCAGCGGGTATTCGGCTACACCGCGCCCGCATTCCCCTCCTCCGATTTGATCCCGCCGATTTTTGCGACGATCGTTTTCTTTTATGGAGGATTGGTTTTCTTAAAGAGCGCCTGGGGCGAGATTAAAGCCCGCCTGCCGGGAATGATGGCCCTGATCGCCCTGGCGATTATCTCCGCCTACCTTTACAGCCTGGCGACCTTGTTCTTCCCGCTGGGCGACGCCCTTTTCTGGGAGATGACGACCCTGATTACGATCATGCTCCTCGGGCACTGGATCGAGATGCGGGCGGTCTCCGCCGCTTCCGGAGCGCTCAAAGAATTGGCGAAGCTTCTTCCCGATACGGCCGAGCGGTTAAACGGGGAACTATTGGAAACGGTGCCGGTTTCCGACCTTAAAGTGGGAGACATTGTGCTCGTTCGTCCCGGGACGAAGGTCCCGGCCGACGGCGAGATTATCGAAGGCGAGTCCAGCGTTAACGAATCGATGATTACCGGTGAGTCTCTCCCCGTCTCTAAAAATGTCGGCAGCGCAGTCATTGCCGGCACGGTCAACGGTACCGGTTCGATTCGAGTCCGGGTGACCAAGATCGGCGAGAATACCGCCCTGGCGGGAATTATGCGGTTGGTAGCGGAGGCCCAGGCCTCCCGCTCGCGGATCCAAGAACTGGCCGACCGGGCCGCTTCGGTACTCACCTACGTGGCGATTTCGGTGGGGCTGCTGGCGGCCGTGGTCTGGCTGGTTTTAGGAGAGGGGCCGGCTTTCGCATTGACCAGAATGGTGGGAGTTTTGGTGATTGCTTGCCCCCATGCTTTGGGCTTGGCCATTCCGTTGGTGACTTCCATCTCGACGACCCTCTCGGCCCGTTCCGGTTTGTTGATCAGAGAGCGGTTGGCGCTGGAGCTGGCCCGCAAAGTGGATGTCGTTCTCTTTGACAAGACCGGCACCCTCACCTCCGGTGAGCTGGGAGTGACCGATATTCTGCCGATCCCAGGGTGGAGCGAGGAAAAGGCTTTGCAATGGCAGGCGGCGCTGGAAACCGACTCGGAGCATGCGATCGCCAAGGGAATTGTCAAAGCCGCCCAAGCCCGCCAATTGGAACTGCCGAAAGCGGCGGCGGTGGAGGCGATTCCGGGGCGGGGGGTGAAAGGAAAGATCGGCGACCAGATCGTTTACGCCGGCGGCCCGCGGCTGCTGGAGGAGCTTAAGGTAAGAGTTCCCGATTCGCTCCGATCCGCAGTGGATAAGCTCTCTCGTCAGGGAAAGACGGTGGTTTATCTGTTGCTGGGCAAAAAGATTACTGCCGCTTTCGGGGTGGCCGATCTGATCCGGCCCGAATCCCGGCAGGCGGTGCCGGCGCTCCAGAAAATGGGGATTCGGGTGGCGATGGTCACCGGTGATGCCAAGCCGGTGGCGGAGTGGGTTTCGAAAGAACTGGGATTAACGGAATACTTCGCCCAAATTCTGCCGGAAAATAAGTCGGAAATGGTCCAGAAACTGCGAGCCGACGGGAGTAGAGTCATGTTTGTTGGGGACGGAATCAACGACGCGCCGGCCTTGACCGCCGCCGATGTCGGAGTAGCGATCGGGGCCGGAACGGATGTGGCGATCGAATCCGCCGGGATCGTCCTGATCAAAAATGATCCTCGCGATATCATCAAGATCATTAAGCTCGCCCGGGCCAACTACCGCAAGATGATTGAGAACCTGATTTGGGCGACGGGCTACAACATCTTTGCGATCCCGGCCGCCGCCGGAGTTTTTGCCGGCCTGGGGCTGGTTCTCTCCCCTGCCCTCGCCGCCGTCTTCATGTCGGCTTCAACCGTGATTGTTGCCGCTAACGCGCAACTGCTTCGCCGCTTACAACTCTAAAGTTCCTTCACGTCATGGGCGTGGGATTCGGTAATCCCCGCCGGGGTGAGGCGGATGAGCTGGGCTTTTTGCTGAAGTTCCTTGATGGTTTGGGCGCCGGAGTAGCTCATGCCGGAGCGCAATCCCCCGACCAGCGGGCGGAGGACGTCCTTGACCGAACCGCGATACGGGACGAGGGCGTCAACTCCTTCGGCCGTGATTTCGTCCAAGAGCAGCTGATCCTCGATGTTCTGGCCTTCAGCATCTTTGCGGGAAAGATTCGCTCCCACTCCCGCCATCCCCCGGTACAGCTTGAAGCGCTTGCCGTCGCGGGTGATCACCGATCCGGGAGCTTCATCCGTGCCGGCCAAAAGATTGCCGATCATCACTGTTTGGGCTCCGACGGCCAGCGCCTTGGCAATGTCTCCTGGGAAGCGGATTCCCCCGTCGGCGATGAGGGGTACTTTGGCGGCTTTGGCGCATTCCATAATCGCCGAAAGCTGGGGATAACCCGAACCGGCGACGATCCGAGTGGTGCAGACGCTCCCCGGCCCCACCCCGACCTTTATCGCATCGGCCCCGGCCGCCTGCAGATCGCGGACTCCTTGCGTTGTTGCCACATTCCCGGCAATCACTTCAATTTTTGGAAAGCGTTGTTTGACTCTCTTGACGGTTTCGATCGCCAACTCCGAGTGGCCGTGGGCGATATCCACTACTAGCACATCGACTTCAGCCTCAATCAGAGCTTTGGCGCGCTCCAGGAATCCTTCTTTTACCCCAATCGCCGCCCCGACCATCAGTCGTCCCTGGCTGTCCTTGGTCGCCGTCGGGAACTTGATCCGTTTGATCAGATCCTTGGAGGTGATCAGCCCGACCAGCTGACCTTGGCGGTTAACCAAGGGTAGTTTCTCGATTCGGTGGCGATGAAGCAGATCTTGGGCCCGCTCGATCTCAATATGGGGCGAACCGGTAACGAGCTTGGATTTCTTGGTCATCGCTTGGGAAACCTTTTTCTTAAAATCGGTCTCAAACCGCAGGTCGCGGTGGGTCAGGATCCCGATCAGCCGGCGCTTTTTGTCGACCACCATCAGGGAAGTGTCGTAGCGGTCCATTAGCTCCCGCGCTTCGGAGAGCGGGATCTCGGGGCTGATCGTGTATGGGTTTTTAATGACCAATCCTTCTAAGCGCTTGACTCTGGCGACCTGGCTTACTTGCTGATCAATCGACATAAAGCGGTGGATGATCCCCAACCCGCCCTGCTGGGCCATCGCCGCCGCCATTTCGGCTTCGGTGACCGTATCCATGTTGGAAGAAACGATCGGCGTCGCCAGCCGGATCTTTGGGGTTAAAGGGCTTCCGGTATCAACATCCTTGCGGGAAGCGACCCCGGAGCGCTGGGGTACCAGCAAAACGTCGTCAAATGTCAGTCCCTCTCCGATGATTTTAGGCATTGTCTTTTTCTGCGGTTTCCCCCGCCGCTTCTCCCGCCGTTGGCGGAACCCCGCCGCCAGGCGGTGGTTCCCCTTCTTCTTCAATGAAAGCCACCGCCGAAACCGAGTCCCCTTCGTTTAATCGCATTAGGTAGACTCCTTGGGTCGCCCGGCCTAAAACCGGCACCTGCCGGAGAGGAAGGCGGATGACCTGCCCGCGCTTGGAGATGAGAAGAAAATCATTCTGCTTGGTCTCTTCGACAATTCGAGCGCTGACCAGTTCCCCGGTCTTTTTGGTGACGCGATGGGTGAGAATTCCGGAACCGCCCCGGTTCTGGGTTTTGTATTCGGCCAGCGCGGTTTTCTTCCCGACTCCTTTTTCGGAGATGGTCAGAAGGTACTCCTTGGGGTTGGTGACGACTTCGGTGGCGATTACCACATCACCCTTAGCGATCTTAATTCCGCGGACGCCCGCCGCCGCCCTTCCCATCGATCGAACGTTGCTCTCCTTAAAGCGGATGGACTGGCCCATTTTGGTAACCAAAGCAATGTCGTTCTCCCCCGAGGTGGGCTTGACCCAGATCAGATTTTCCTGGGGTTTGAGGCGGATCGCCATAATTCCGGTGCGGCGGATGTTCTCGAAATCGGCCAGCGCGGTTTTCTTAACGGTGCCGTGGTCGGTCGCCATAAAGAGATGAGCCGGCTTTTCGCCATTCTTTGGGATCCGGAGCATGACGACAATATTTTCCTCCGGTTCCAGATCGAGCAGGTTTACAATCGCGGTTCCCTTGGCTTGGCGCGAGGCCTCCGGAACTTCATAAGCTTTCTGCTTATAAACCCTTCCCTTATTAGTGAAGAATAGAATTTCATCATGGGTGGAGGTCGGTAGGATCTGCCAAACCACATCCTCTTCTTTGGTTTTCATCCCGACGACTCCCTTTCCTCCCCGCCCCTGCCGCTTGTAGGTTTCGGCTCCCAGGCGCTTGATGTAGCCGCCCTCCGTCAGGGTGACGATTATGTCTTCTTCCGGAACGAGTTCCTCCTCGCTGAAATCCCCGATCCGTTTCTTAAAGATTTTGGTCAGCCGTTCGTCGCCGTAGGTTTCCTTGATCTCTTTAAGTTCCCGGTCAATCTCCTTAAAAATGTGCTGGGGTTTGGCCAGAATCAGTTCCAACCGGCCGATTTCTTCCAGAATGTCCCGAAGTTCTTGCTCGATCTTTTCGCGCTCCAGCGCCGAAAGGCGCTTGAGGGGCATGTCCAGGATGGCTTGAGCTTGGATTTCGGTTAAACCAAACTTTTTTACCAAATTGGCGCGGGCATCATCGGTGTCGGCGGACTTCTTGATGGTAGCGATGACCTCATCGAGATGGTCCAAGGCGATCTTGAGCCCTTGAAGAATGTGCTCGCGCCCCTTGGCCTGAACGAGTAAGAATCTGGTTCTCTTTACAATTACCTCATATCGGTGTTTGAGGAACTCTTCCAAGATTGTTTTGAGCGTTAGCGTCTGGGGTTGGCCGTTGACTAGTGCCACCATGTTGACGTGGAAAGTGGTTTGGAGTTCGGTGTGCTTGAAGAGGTAGTTCAGCACCGCCTGCGGCCGGGCTTCTTTCTTGAGATCAACCACGACCCGGATCCCGTCCCGGTCGGATTCGTCGCGCAGACCGCCGATTCCCTTCACTTTTCCTTCCTTGACCAATTGGGCGATTCGGGTGAGAAGAGTGGCTTTATTGACTTGGTAAGGAAGCTCGGTGGCAATAATCCTATTCTTTCCTTCTTCTTCCGTGATCTCAGTCTTGGCGCGCATCAGGGCGCTTCCCTTTCCGGTGGCGTAGGCGCGGGCGATCTCTTCTTGGCCGTAAACGAGCGCCGCCGTCGGGAAATCAGGGCCGGGAACGAGCTGGATCAGGTCCTCCACGGTGAGGCCATACGAGACTTCGAGCTGATCGGTCTCCCCGCCAATCTTGGCGGCTTCAACCATCCGAATAAGAGCATCCATCAGTTCCCCCAAATTATGGGGAGGGATATTGGTCGCCATCCCGACGGCGATGCCGGACGAGCCGTTCAAGAGCAGATTGGGAACCGCCGAGGGAAGGACGGCTGGTTCGGTCGTAGTGGCATCATAGTTTTGGATGAAGGGAACGGTTTCCTTATCGATGTCGGCCAGGATCTCGTCGGTCAGCGGGGTCAGCCGGCTTTCCGTATACCTCATAGCCGCCGCCCCATCCCCGTCAATTGAACCGAAATTCCCTTGTCCGTCGACCAGCCGGTAGCGCATTGAGAAGGGTTGGGCCATCCGGACCAGGGCGTCGTAAATCGAGATGTCGCCGTGGGGGTGGTACTTCTTCATTACTTCCCCAACCACCGCCGCGCACTTGGAAAACTTGGAGGTGGGGTTCATCCCCTGCTCGTGCATCGCGTAGATGATTCGGCGCTGGACCGGCTTGAGCCCATCGCGGACATCCGGCAGGGCCCGCGCCACAATCACGCTCATCGCGTAATCGAGATAGGCCTTTTCCATCTCCTCCGTCACGGGGACCCGAATGATGTTTTTCGGAAGCAATTCCGGAATTTCTTCTTGCGGTTTTTCTTCAACCATCTTTAGTTAGGGAACGGGCAGTTTCTTAAGCTCTTTATTCTAGCAAAATCAGGAGTATTTAGCGGGCGAAGAGATCCTTGCGGAAAACTTCGCCCTTACCTTCTTTTTACTAGATTTGGGAGAGGAAAATCAACTTGCGCCTATCTTAAACTCCACCACTTCCCCGTCTCTAAGCAGGTACTCCTTGCCTTCGGAACGCACTTTTCCCTGCTCGCGCGCCGCTTGCCAGCCGCCGACTTCAACAAAGGTTTTGAAATCGACGACATCCGCTTTAATGAAGTTTTTTTCAAAATCGCTGTGGATCACTCCGGCCGCCTGCTGGGCCGATAATCCGACGGTAATTGTCCAAGCGCGGACTTCCTTCACCCCGGCCGTCAGGAAGTTGATCAGGCCCAGAGTGGCGTAGGCCCGCCGAACCAGCTTCTCCAGGCCTGATTCCCCTGCCCCCATCTCTCTGAGGTATGCCTCCTGCTCCTCCGGAGAAAGTTCGGCCATTTCGGCTTCGGTTTTAGCACAGATCGTCACCATCCGGTTCCGGTCCACCCCCAGTTCCCGGGCGGATTTCTCTTCCAGCTCCGTGGCCTGTTTGAGACGAGATTCGTCCACGTTGAGAGCGATCAGAATCGGTTTAGCGGTCAGCAGGGAGAGCGCTTGGGCGGCTTTCTGCTCTTCTTCGTTCAGTTCGACTTCCCGGGCCGGCCGGCCTCTTTGCAGGGCTTCCCGGAGTTTGGCGACGGTTCGCCAGCGAATCTGTTCGTCTTTGGAAACGGTCCCTTTCGGCTCGGCTTGTTTTTCCAAGGTTTGCAGATCAGCCAGCTTGAGCTCGGTTTCGACTGTTTCGAAATCGCTCTGGGGATCGGCGCTCCCCTCCCGAATGATTTCGGGATCGGTGAAAGCCCGCAGGACGTGGCAAATCACGCTGGTCTCCCGGATGTGGGAGAGGAATTTGTTGCCCAATCCCTCACCTTTATGGGCGCCGGCGATCAGCCCGGCGATGTCCAAGAACTCGACGGTCGCCGGTACTTTCGGCGGAAGATCCGCCATCTGCTCGCTTTCTTTAACTATTTGGGCCAGTCGGTCTAAACGGGGTTCGGGAACCGGAACCACACCGACATTCGGCTCGATTGTGGCAAAAGGAAAATTGGCGACGTAAGCGGCCTGCTTCTTCAAAAGCGCATTAAAGAGAGTCGATTTGCCGACGTTGGGGAGACCAACGATGCCGACGGATAAAGACATGGGGTAATTTTACCTTAACCCCAAGGGAAATCTCGCCCCATGTGCCCATAAGAGGCGGTTTGGCGATAGATGGGGCGGCGAAGGTCCAGCCGTTCGATAATTGCCAGTGGGCGAAAGTCAAAGTTTTTCTTAACGTAATCCGAGAAATCTTCGCCTTTCTCGTTGGCGGCTTCAATCATTACCGGTTCGGCTCGGCCGATGGCGTAAGCGACCGAAACGAGGGCTTCCTTGGCGAGGCCCTCTTCAACGAGTTTTCGGGCCGCAAATCGGCCCATATAGGCAGCGGAGCGGTCCACCTTGGTCGGATCTTTGCCGGAGAAAGCTCCCCCGCCGTGCGGGATTAGCCCGCCGTAGGTGTCCACCATAATCTTTCGGCCGGTGACGCCGGTGTCGGCGGCGAACCCGCCTTGCACAAACTGGCCGGTGGGATTGACTATTATTTCTACCCAATCAGAGGACTCCCCAATCAATGGTTGAATGAGTTTTTCAATTAACTCTTGGCGAATCTGCTCTTGATTAACTCTCTCATTATGCTGGCAGCTGACGAGGATCGTGCGGATCTCGCCGTTAGCCATTGTGGCCTGGGCTTTGCCGTCCGGTCGGAGCCAGGAAATCTCCCCGCTCCGGCGCAGGTCTTCCAATCCTTTAGTTAGTTGGTGGGCCAGGACGATCGCTTTCGGTAGAAATTCGGGAGTTTCGTTGGTGGCGTAGCCGTACATGATGCCCTGGTCCCCGGCTCCTCCGGTATCGACCCCCTGAGCGATGTCGGGAGACTGTTTAATGATATTGGTGACAATCTTAAGTTCGTCCTCGTAACCGATTTCCCGATAAAGATCATGGGCGATCTTTTCGGCGTCAAAATTGGCGCCGGTCGTTACTTCCCCGCCGATGACGAAGAGGCCGTGGGCGCCGAGGCATTCGATTGCGACCCGGCTGGTGGGATCCTGCTCTAAGCAGGCATCAAGAACCGCGTCCGAAACCTGGTCGCAGATCTTGTCCGGGTGCCCGGAAGTAACGCTCTCAACGGTGTGATTTTTACTTCGATTAAACATAAAAAAATCTTTCCCTTGGGAAAGATTTCAACAAGAAGCTTATCTTTCCCATTTAGGGCTGGACTTGGCACCCTTCGAGTTTCCTCGGGGTTGCCGGACGGTCAACGGGCCAGTTCCCCGGTCCTTCGCGTAAAGCTATGGACCGTCCTCCGTAGCCTTGGCGCAGGAGGATACCGCCGCTCTTGATAATTAGTTAGAGAAAGTATAACAAACAAAATCAAACTTGGTGTTCGTGGAGTGTTACCATCTTGGCTCGGATGGGCTCTTTGATGGTTTCGGCCGGGGTTTCCGTTCCGTGGACGGACCGGTTGTGGGTCTCTAAATTGGCCGCTAAGGCGTCCACCGCTTCGTCGGCATCGTGGGCGTGGATCTCGGCGACGTAACCGCAAGCGTCGCA
>JBBDZL010000018.1:10680-12221 GCA_040900215.1 Patescibacteria group bacterium
TCCAGTTCGGGGTGAAACTGGACTCCGACGAAGAAGGGGTGGATCTCCTTTTTCAGTTCCAGTGCTTCCACTAGCTTTCCATCCGGGGAGAGGCCGGAAAAAACCATCCCCGCCTGTTCAAACCGCTTCGCGTACCGGTCGTTGAACTCGTAGCGGTGGCGATGGCGCTCGAGGACTTTTCCCCGGCCGTAAATCCGGCGGAGAAGGGTTCCGGGTTTAATTTCACAAGGCCAATCCCCCAGCCGGATTGTTCCCCCGAACTGCTTCTTCTTGAGATATTCTTTTTGATTGGGCATGATGTGGATCACCGGATGAGGCGTGGCGGGGTTGGCCTCCTCGGTATTGGCCCTCTTTAATTTCAAGACGTCTCGGGCAAACTCGATCGCCGCCATCTGCATGCCGAAGCAGAGGCCGAGGTATGGGATTTTGTTTTCACGAGCAAACCGAATCGCCTTGATTTTTCCTTCCGTTCCCCGTCTCCCCCACCCCTGCGGAACGATGATCCCATTCAAGTCTTCCAAAATGTTCCGGACTTTTTCGGGACTGGCTTCTTCCAGCTCTTCCGCATTCACCCAAACAATCTCGACCGGAGTTCCCTGGGCATGGGCGGCGTGCCGGAGCGCCTCATTGACGCAGATGTAGGCATCTTCCAGGGTGAAATCGCCCGAGGTGATGTATTTGGTCACCATCCCGATTCTGGCCGCCTGGCCCGCTTGCGGTTTTTGGACCATCTTCTCCCACTTTTTTAGGTCGATTCGGCCTTTCGGCAAACCCAGCTGGTTCAAAATTTTCCCGGAAAAACCTTGTTTTTCCAGGACTAGCGGCACTTTATAGATATCATCGACGTCGGGATTGGCGATGATTTTTTCGGGGTCGAGAGCGGCAGCGAAGGCGATCTTTTCCCGGCGCCGCCGGTCGATCTCTTTTTCCGCCCGGGCGACGATAAAGTCCGGCCGCAGTCCGAGCGAGTTCAGCTCTTGGATCGACTGCTGGAGGGGCTTGGACTTCATCTCCCCTAAAGTTTTTGGGATCGGCAGATAGCCGAGGTGGATCAGCAGGGTGGAATCCGGCCGGCGGATTTTGAGGCGGCGGATCGCTTCAAAGAACATGATGTTTTGGTACTCCCCGACCGTTCCGCCGAGCTCAATCACGGCGATCTGGTATCCTTGGGCCGCTCCCTCGATCTTGCGGATGATCTCTTCGGGGATCTCTTCAAAGGCGTCGATTGATTTTCCCTGATATTCCAGCCGCCGTTCGCGGTTGAGGACGTCAAAGTAAACTTGGCCGGCGGTAAGGTAGTTTTTTCCCGGCAGATCCTCCCCCAAGAATCGTTCGTAGTGGCCGATATCCTGGTCGGTTTCGACGCCGTCGGCGGTGACAAAGACCTCCCCGTGCTCGATCGGGTTCATCGTGCCGGCGTCGACGTTTAGGTACATGTCGCACTTGATCGTGGTGACCTTGTAGCCGCGGGATTTGAGGAGAAGGGCGGTGGAAGCGGTGGTGACGCCTTTTCCGAGTCCGGAAAGCACGCCCCCCGAAAC
>JBBDZL010000018.1:12321-15875 GCA_040900215.1 Patescibacteria group bacterium
GGCGCGGTGGCCGAGAGGATAGGCCGGCGGGGTGCAACCCGTCCGCACGGAGGTTCGAATCCTTCCTGCGCCTCCTGAAAGGAGAGGAAAAGTTGAAGAAAAGGCAGAAGACGATCGGCGACGTCATCCGTGAGCACATGGAAGTGGTGGCTGCCGGTGGTGACGGCACCAGTGATTGGCGGAAGTTCCTTGACTTGCCGGCCGAAGATCGCTTCAACGGGGCCGGGATGATCTACGCCGCCGCTCTGCAGATGCTCAACGAGGCGGTGGAAACAGTAGAGGCGCTGATGTTGGATGCTGTCCTTCCCCACTTCTCCCACCCGATCGGCGAGGAGAATCCCGAGAGGGATCGGGCAATCATCCGGGGTTGGGAGACTCTGCGCCAGTTCGACCGGATGCCGGTGATCACCAAGATCGAGATCGGAGAGGAAGAAGAGTAGCAACTGGGCCCTTGTCGCTTTCGGCGGCGGGGCCTTTTTTTATCTTTCGTAGAACTTGGCGGCGGGGGTAAAGGTCTTAACCTGGCTACAGCTTTTTCCGGGGAAAGTTTCCATCTTAAGCCGCCGGTCTTCCAAAAGCTGGAATAAAACACAGCCCTGCGTTATATACCCCTCATTAATAAGAGTGAGGGGAAGAGAGGGGAAACTGAAGCGGTCCCATTCCTTTCCCTTTCCATCCTGCCAATTCCAGGGTAGAAGATTATATTTAACCAGTCCGGTTGAAACTGCTACCTCGGCTGGATTGGGGGCCGAGCGGGAAAGGGAGAACTGTTTCGGCTCTCCTTGGTAGCTGCCGAAGGAAGCCATAAAGGCGGTGGGGTCAATGTGATCGGGAGCAATGGAGAGGTGGCCGGTGGCATAGGTTGGCCCTTGGGTTCCCACTTTCCCGGCGTAGCCGTTGGTCCCCTCCAGAAACCAGTTGCCGACCAGCCGTCCGTCAATATCGTGGTCGATCTTGCCGGAGTGGGGTTCGGCCGTCCGGATGTATTTGGAGAACATTTTATGCTTGATCTCATCAGTGGCGTAATCCAGCGGGTCGGCGGTGTAGATCTTCCACGCCTCACCATCATAGCTGGCGGGGTTGACGAAGCCGGTTAAGGGTTTGGTGGTATCCCAAACCGCAAAGTCCAGCGTTTGCCCCCCGATTCTTCCGATCAGTTGGCCGGCTTGAACTTCCAGGTCCATTCTTCTTGAGTCATAGGCGGCCTGGACATCCGGAGCCAGGCTGGTAACCAGATCGTAGTAGTAGAGAAAGGTGCAGGTCATCGTAAAGACCAGCCGGTATTCTCTCCCCCGCTCGGTGTCCCGGGGTTCGATATTGACCAAGCGGGCATCCGCCATCGCGTATACCGGGTAGGTATCGCGGGGAGAGTTGAAGACGGTGGGTGAGTAGTATTGGTGATCAATGGGAGTAACGTGATCACCCACCATCAATCCGTAGGGAATAATGAAGGCAAAATCTTCCAGATCCATCGGCAGGTTCGTCAGCGTTCCCGGTCCCTCGCCGGCGCACCGATTGCCGGTGAGATTTTTCCCGGCGGCAATCGCCGCGGAATTCTGGTCCGCCGGTGCGCCATTTTCGCGGAGAAAAAAGTACCAGACCCCACCGGCTAAAAGGGCCAGCCCTAAGATTATGATTGGGATTAGATAAATTCGGCGCATTGTTTTAGGTTAGCAATTTTTATTCCAAAGAAGAAGAGGAGTTTTAGTGGTTTAACCTTCCCCTATCTGATGGTTGGTCAGCGGGCGTTGAGGTTGATTTTGCGGACCCGAATGTTGAGAGGAGTAACCTCCACCAGTTCCGAATCGTCGATATATTCCAAGGCGTCGTCCAGAGTGAGCACTAGGGGGGCGTTGAAGTGTTCGGAAACTCCCTCTCCGGCGGAACGCTGGTTGGTTTGCTGTTTCTCTTTGCAAACGTTCACCCGGATATCCTTTTCGCGGGAATTGCGCCCGACGACCTGCCCGGCGTAGACCGGTGTCCCAGGCTCGATAAAAAGCTCTCCCCGGCCCTGGGCGGCGACTAGCCCGTACTCGCGGGTGGTGCCGCTGGCGTGCGCCACGAGAGAGCCGTTCTCTCTTTGGAAAGAGCGGCCGGGATCTTTCCGATATTCCAAAAACGAGGAGTTGATCAATCCGGTGCCGTGCGTATCAATAATAAACTCGCTCTTGTAGCCGAATAGTTCCTTGGTGGCGATGGCGAACTCCATCAGCACGGTTTCCTTGGGAGTGTCCATCTCGATCAGCTGGCCGTGGCGGGTGCCCATTTTCTGGATTACCGAACCGGAGTATTGCTGAGGAACTTCAACGATCAGCCGTTCGTACGGGGTAAAGGTCTCCCCGTCGATGATTTTCTCGATCACTTGCGGCCGCGACACCTGGAACTCGTACCCTTCCCGCCGCATCCGTTCGATCAGGATCGCCAGGTGCAATTCTCCCCGCCCCGACACGGTCCAGCCGCTGCCGGACTCGTCGACCTTGAGGGCGACATCCGTTTCCAGCTCCCGGTACAGCCGTTCTTTGATCTGGCGGGCGGTTTTGAATTCCCCCTCCTTTCCGCCAAAGGGCGAGGAGTTGACGCCAAAGGTCATCTTGACGGTCGGTTCCTCAATGCTCAAAAGCGGCAGGGGCTGGGGATCGTTAGCAGAAGCGACGGTCTCGCCGATGTTGATATCGGGAATACCGGAAAACGCCACGATATCGCCGGTGGCCGCTTCCTCAACTTCAATCCGCTCCATTCCCTGGAAGCTCATCAGGGAGGTCAGTTTTGTTTTCTGGGAAACGCCCTCCCGGTTGATGTGGACCACTTCCTCTTTGGCTTTCATCGTTCCGTTGAAGATTCTCCCGACAGCGATCCGTCCCTTAAAGTTGTCGCCGATGGTGGAGGTGACCAGCACCTGCAGGGGAAGCTTGGGATCTCCAGAAGGGTCGGGAATGTATTTCAGGATCGCTTCAAACAGTGGGGAAATGTCTTTCATCCGGGCTAGCTCCGGCTCCTCGCCCGCTACGCCCAGCTTTCCCGAGCAGTAGATGGTCGGGAAATAGGCGGACTCTTCATCGGCTCCCAGTTCGATAAAAAGATCAAAAGTTTTGTTGAGGGCGTACTGGGGCCGGGCACCCGGCTTGTCGATCTTGTTGATCACGACGATGATCTTGTGCCCCAGGGAAAGGGCGCTTTTGAGGACGAATTTGGTTTGGGGCATCGGCCCTTCTTTGGCGTCCACCAGGAGCAGGCACCCGTCGGCGAGTTTCAGGACCCGTTCGACCTCTCCGCCGAAATCGGCGTGGCCGGGGGTATCAATGATGTTGATTTTGGTGCCGTGCCAATCGATGGCGGCGTTCTTGGAGAAGATCGTAATCCCCCGCTCTTTTTCCAGATCATTGGTGTCCATAATCAGGGAAGATTCGGCGGTGAATTCCTTGGATAGTCGGGTTTGGGATTGGCGCAGCATCGCGTCTACCAGAGTGGTTTTCCCGTGGTCAACGTGAGCGATAATGGCAACGTTGCGAATGTTTTTTAGCATGATTTATCGGAAGTTCCTACTATAACACTAT
>JBBDZL010000019.1:0-2177 GCA_040900215.1 Patescibacteria group bacterium
ACAAGCACCCGTTTGTCCTTAGACAACGGGTGCTTTTTTAATTGCTTGCTTTTTGGAGAATCTGAGACTAAACTAAGACCAGTAAGTCGTACCCCAAAACCCATCTTTTCAGAAGGAGGAAAGAGATGCCGCCCACACAGAGTGAGACCGTTGGGTTGATGTCCCGGTTGGACTGGGGCAGCCCGGGCTTTCGCCAGGGAATGGTTGAGCTCGCCTTCAAGCACTTCGAAAAAGAAGGCGTGCGTTTCGTTGTCCTGGCAGGGGGCTTGGTTTCCTACCCCCACCTGAAGTTCAAGTTGAATCCCGCCATGCTGATGAATCTTTGGAAAGAAGAGTTTGGCGGAGATTACGGCGAGAAGGACAAGAAACCGGCACCCAAAGAACGGGTGGCCGATGCTCGCCGGTGGCTCCTTGACCAGTGGGCGAGTGAGATCGCCAAGATGCTGCCCAAGCTGCGCAACGGCAGCGGGCACTTGGCCCGGATCTACATCGTGACCTCGCCAGCCCCCAACTACGACGGTTGGATCGGCCGGGAGATCGCCCGCCGGCTCACCGTCCTGCGCCCCGACATCCGCTACTGGGGTGAGGAGTCCGTCCAGCTGTCGCTCAAGTACCAGAACAAGATCGTCTGGGTTCTGGGACCGGAAAAGGCCAGCTGGCGAAGCAAGTACTTCTCCACCGCAGTGGACCGGATGATCGAGGACGAGGAGAAGCAGACCTCGCGGGCCCTCCCCGACCTCTGGATCGTGGGCTGCACGGCTTCCAGCCTGCAGCGGCCCAAGGGCGAGAAGAAGCGGCCGTACATCTCCGTGCCGGCGCTCCATCGCCTGCAGGGAATCAACACCGCCGAGAACCAGGTTGGGATCCGAGTAGTGGAATTCTTCCCACAAGGGCACTTCCTGGTCCGCAACTACAACTTCAAGGACCACACCGCGCAAGAACGGCAGTGGATCCCTGACCCCGAAGGCACGCCGATGCAGAAGAGCATCGTCGCCGAGCTAAAGAGCAAGGGCGCGATGACGGTCGGGATGCTGGAGGACACGCTGCAGGTCTCGCGCCAAGAGATCGCAGCCGCGATCGAGGCGCTCAACCAGGGCGGATACGCACCGGCGATCAATCTGGACGAAGACTCCCAGCTCTACGATTTTGACCCCACTTGGGTCGAAACCGAGCTGAAGTACCCGATGATTCCTGCCGAGGAGTGCCGTGAGGACATTCTCCTCAACTTCGGCTGCATGCACGCCGGCTCGGTCTACACCGAGTACGAGTTCTTCGTGCGCGATGTTCCCCAGATCATGCTCCGCCAAGGATCTAAGGTTCTGGTCGGATCGGGCGACTTGATCGAGGGGCTCGAGCACGACCTCGACAAGCGCGGCGAAACCATGGCGGGAATGAACTACACCGACATGGAACGCCTCGCCGCCTGGATGATCTGCCGGGTGATGCTGAAGGTCTTCGAAGCCCGGTTGGATGCGGCCCTCCAGAACTTCAAGGATAAGGCCCCCACCCGCAAGCAACTTCGGAGCCTGGTGGAAGAGTGCTTAGTCACTTTCCTCTACCGGGAAGGGAACCACGACGCCTGGGTCCTCAAGCGTGGCGTCGTTCCCCTGGCGGTCTTCGAGCCGGCCCTCGTTTCCTGCCTCGCGCAGGGGATGGGGGAAATCCTGAAGCAGCGGAAGCTGGTTCTCCCCGATCTGCGGGGAATCGCCGAGGCGCACGTCAGCTACGGCGAGGTGCACACCCTTCCTTCGGGAATGGGCGTCACCCTCCTGCACCCCTTCATGGCCCGGGCTTTGACTTCCTCCCTGCGGGCCCAGCAGATGCTGGAGTTGGCCAAGACCCAGATCGTGGTCGGCGCCAACTTCCACGTGGCAATCAACGTGGACCAGTGGGACTCGGATTTCGGCCAGCGGGTCGCCCAGCAAGTCGGGTCGATCGTCTGGCGAACGGATTTCGAGCACGGGAAGATGAAGACCCTGGACGTGGGGGTCGGCCACCTGCGCATCCTCTCCCACGAGGGAAGGATCCTGATGACCGAGTCCGCCTTCTTCAACGAAGGCACGCGCCAGGAAGAGCACCGGAACGAGGAACTGCTCCTGCGCTTCATGGAGAGCCTCGAGAAGAACGGTAGTTGAGACCACAGGCCCTTTGCTTACCCAAGCAGAGGGCCTTTTTTT
>JBBDZL010000020.1:0-2172 GCA_040900215.1 Patescibacteria group bacterium
GAATCCCTCATCGCCCACCACTCGCCTGAAGCGAATGGCTAAATCGCCTTTGGGGGCCGTTTCGCTTATCTATCTTATTTATCCCGAAATTAGCTACAATCAATTGATGATTTCGGACGAAGATCTGACCAAGATTTTACTGGAGAAAGAACTAATTACCGATTCCCAAGCCGAAGAGATCGAAGTGGAAGCCAAGTCCAAAGGAATCTCGGCCTACTATCTTCTTTTGGAAAAGCAGATTGTTCGGGATGGGCAGCTGGCCAAAATTTTGGCGGATTATTATCAAGCCCCTCCCGCCCCTTTGGGAAAAGTCAGTATCAAAGATGAGGTCTTGGGCATTATTCCGGAGATCGTCGCCAACGCTAAGCTGGTGGTCGCCTTTGCTCTGGACAAGGACGGAATAAAGCTGGCGATGGCCAACCCTAAAGATCTTGAAACGGTGGAATTTATTCGCAAAAAGACGGGCCAAAATATTTCGGTTTACTACGCTACTCCGAGAGAGATCGACAACACCCTCCGGCTGTACCAAAAAGACATCAAGGGTGCAATCCAGAAGCTTTTGGACGAGGCGGCCAAAGTAGCCAAAGTTGTCGGTAAGCTGCCCGAAGTTCCAATTATCAAAATTGTCGATATGCTTCTCTCTTACGGAATCCAGAACCGCTCCTCCGACGTCCATATCGAGCCAAAAGAAGAAGCTTCTCTGGTGCGTTTCCGGATCGACGGAATTCTGCACGATGTCACGGTCTTGCCTCACGATATCCATGAGGAAGTATTGACTAGGATCAAGGTTTTGGCGGGGCTTCGGACCGACGAGCACTTCGCTGCCCAGGATGGGAAACTCTCCTTTCGGACCGGGATTGACTTACCCAAAGAGCGGCAGGAGCGGGTGGATGTCCGGGTTTCAATTATTCCAACCACCCACGGCGAGAAGGTGGTCATGCGGCTGCTTTCGGCGCGAGTACGGCAGTACTCGCTGGAAGACATGGGTTTTGCTCAGGAGGACCTCGTCAAAATCAGGGACGCTTACGAAAAGCCTTACGGAATGATCATCGCCTCCGGCCCGACCGGATCGGGAAAGACCACCTCGATGTATGCCGTCCTGAAAATCCTCAACAAACGGGATATCAACATCACCACCATTGAGGACCCGGTCGAATATGAAATGGAAGGCGTTAATCAAATTCAGATTAACTTGAAAACTGAATTAACCTTTGCGAACGGCCTGCGTTCGATTGTCCGGCAGGATCCCGATATTATTTTGGTGGGGGAGATTCGCGACTCCGAAACCGCCGGAATTGCGGTCAACTCGGCGATGACCGGGCACCTGGTTCTCTCCACCATGCACGCCAACGACGCCGCCACCACCCTGATCCGCCTGTTGGACATGGGGGTTGAGCCTTTTTTGGTGGCTTCTTCGGTCAATGTGGTGATTGCCCAGCGATTGCTGCGGGTGCTCTGTGCGGAATGCAAAAAGGAACAAAATATTGCGATCACGGAATTGCGCAAGCATTTTCAAGCCGATCTGGTGGAGAAGCACTTTGGCAAAGGGCCCAAAGCAAAAATCTGGGCGGCGCAGGGCTGTCCGGTTTGCCAGCACACCGGCTACACCGATCGGATCGGAATCCATGAAGTTTTGCTGGTGGACGACGAGATTCGCCAAGCGGTCGTTGACCGCAAGGACGCCGATAAGATTCAAGAGATGGCGGTTTCTAAAGGAATGACAACAATGGTTGAAGATGGGCTGCGCAAGGTAGTTGGCGGGGTGACTTCGCTGGAGGAGGTCCTAAGAGTAGTGAAAGAGTAAAGAGTAAGAGTAAGAGGGATGTCAATACTAAATCGAGTTTCTTTTTCGGAAAAATTTTTCTTCACGAAGAATCTGGCGATCATGCTCAAGAGCGGAATTCCGATCTCAACGGTGGCGGAGACGCTGGCCGAGCAAGCCAAGAGCGGGGCCTTCAAGAAGATTTTGGGACAGGTCCAATCGGATGTTTCCCGCGGTAAGAGTTTGGAAAAATCCCTGAGCCAGTTTCCCAAAGTGTTCGACGAGTTCTATTTGAGTCTGATCCGGATCGGGGAAGAATCGGGGACGCTGGAAGAAAGCTTGACGTACCTAATCGAGCACATGGAGAAGGAAAAAGATCTTCGCCAAAAGGTTCAGGGGGCGATGCTCTA
>JBBDZL010000021.1:0-3386 GCA_040900215.1 Patescibacteria group bacterium
CCCACTTCGCCAAAGAAACAAAGATTGGCTGGCAGGGCCTTCTTTAAGCGCGAGGAAGCGACGGCCGCCGCAATCGCCAGGTCGGCCGCCGGCTCAAATACCCGCATCCCAAGGGAACTCTTGATAAAGATGTCCGAACGGGAGAGATTGAGCCTCCCGTACTTATCCAAAACCGCCAGGATCAGGAGGGCGCGCTTGGAAGAAATCCCCTGAGTGGTCCGCTTGGGGTAGGCGTAGGAGGTGGCCGAGGTGAGGGCTTGGATCTCCAGCAGGAGCGGCCGGGAACCTTCCAGCGCGATCGTCAAAGCGGATCCGGGAGAGTTTTTGTGGTGCTTGAGAAAGGCGGCCGATGGATCGGTGACCTCCGCCAACCCCTTCTTTCCCATCTCGAAGATCCCCACCTCCGAGGTCGCTCCAAAGCGGTTCTTCTGGGAGCGCAGAACCCGCAGAGAAGAGAATTTATCTCCTTCAAAAGCCAAGACCACGTCGACAATGTGCTCCAGGAATTTAGGGCCGCCGATGGCGAAAGTCTTAGTGACGTGGCCGGTCATCACCACCGGCACTCCTCTGGCCTTGGCAAAGTTGGTCAGCTGGGCGGCGGCGAATTTGAGCTGGGACGGCGAGCCGGAAGATCCGGTGACGTTCTCGGAAGTCGTGGTCTGGAGGGAATCGATTACCACCAGCCCGAGCTTGTCCATCTCACCCAGTTCGGAAAGGATTAGCTCCAGATCGGTTTGGGAAAGGAAGTAAAGATCGTCGGCCGCAATTCCCAACCGGTTCGCCCGGCCGGCAATCTGTTCCTCCGATTCCTCGCCGGAAACATAAACAACGGGGCTCTTTTTACCGATCTTTTCCGCTACTTGCAGGAGGAGAGTGGATTTTCCGATCCCCGGAGGGCCGGAAAGCAGAACGGCAGAACCGGGGACAATCCCTCCGCCCAGTGTTCGATCAAACTCCTCGATTCCGGTCTTGATTCGAGAAACAGCGGATTGGGAGATCTCCGAAAGCTTCTTCGGCTTTCTTGGTCCCGTTACTGAATTTACAGACTTGAATGCCGTTACTTCCTTAAGGGTATTCCACTCCCGACAAAACTGGCACTGCCCCTGCCAGCGAAAGTGCTCGCCGCCGCAATCGCTACAGATAAATAAGACTTTAGATTTGGGCACGAGAATAGTTTAGCTTATCGCCAAGCGGCGCCGACGGCTTTAAGGGAAAGGGCAATCTTCTGCTTCTGGGGATCGATCTCCAAAACGCGGGCTTCGACTTCGTCCCCTTCAGAGAGGGGGCCGGTGGTTTCGGTGACATGGATCAGCCCTTCGATTCCCGGCTCCAACTCGACAAACGCGCCAAAGTCGGCGATTTTGGTGACCTTTCCCTTAACCTTGATCCCGACCTGGTATTTCTCGGCAATTTTTTCCCAGGGGTTGGGAAGTGTCCGGCGGTGAGAGAGCATGACGCGCCCTTCTTCGGGATTAACTTCCATTACTTCGACCTTCAAGCTGTCTCCGGCCTTGACGACCTTGGTCGCATCGGCTACTTTCTCCCAGGAAAGATCGGAAACGTGCACCATTCCTTCCAAAAAGTCCTCCGTCTTGGCCGGCCGAAACTGGACAAAGGCGGCGAAGGGGGTTACGGAGGTAACTGTCCCCTCGTACTGCTCGCCCTTTTTGATTTTGCCCAGCGCCGCTTTCTCCAGCGTCTTTTCGCCCTTGCTCAACGCCTCCCTCTCCGACAATACCAGCCGATCAATTTCCCGGTTGATCTCAATAATTTTGGCCTTGACTACTTTCCCGGCTAGCTTGTTGGAATTGGCGAGCATCTTGTTCGCCAGAGAAAGGTGGGAGAAAGGAATAAACCCCCGGAGGGATCCCATCCGAGCCACGACTCCTCCCCGGTTCGGGCCAATAATCTCGACTTCCAGAATCTTCTCCTCTTCGGAATTCTTGGCCGCTTCCCGCCAATCGCGCTCCGCCTCGGCTTTCTTCAGGGAGAGGAGCACGAATCCGCGGGTGTCTTCGGCTTGGATTACGGTCGCCAGAACCCGATCGCCGGGTTTTATTTTGGCAGCGGTGTCGGCTTCGTCCTCCAGCTCGCGGCCGGTGACCAAACCCTCGGCCTTGGCGCCGATATCCAGAATAATTTCATCTTTTCTTTTGGAGATTACTTTTCCTTCCACCACATCGCCCGGCTTGAGCTGGCGGACTTTAACTTCGGCTTTTTCGAGCAGGGCACCCATATCGGACATAACAGAGTGATATTAACACGGAAAAGTTTGACGGCCAAAAACAAAAAAAGCCGGCTGGGGTTAGCCAGTCGGCTTGGTGAGCTCATCGCAGCGCCCGATGATCTCGACGATCTCTTCGAGCTGGGTCGCCTCCGGGGGAATGTCCTTGACCAGCTTCCCGTGATCCCAAACCGAGGGTGGAAGGACAAAGATCGGCCGGTAACCGGCTTTCACCGCCGGCACGATATCCGATCCGATTGAATCCCCGACCATCAGGGCGGGAATACCGGGATGGAGAAGGCGCAGTTCATTGAGAGCAGGGTACTTGTCCTCGGTCTCCGTCACTCGGAACTCCTCGGCGGAGGGGAAGAAGCGGCCGAGGTTGTAGCCGCGCCACTTCATCCATTGAACCGAATCGTCTCCGAAGGTGACGCAGAAGATCCGACCTTCGCGCCGAAGGAGAAATTCCAGCACCTTCTCGGCTCCCGGGATCAGCGACCGGTTCTGGTAGGTTTCCTCGGAGAGCGCCGAGTTCCCGATCGCCAGAACCTGCTGCTCGACCGCAGGATCAATCTCGATCTTGGCCCGCCGGCAGAGTTCCCGGTAGGCCTCAACCAGCGAACCGGGGAAGCGGCGGCGGTCAGCGTGCATCGTCTTGAACCGCTCCTTATCGATCCCCTGCTCCAGTTGAATGATGTCCAGGTAGTAAGGAGCTTTGTGCTCGAGAGTACGGAGCATCAGCTTAGTGAAATCCAATACGGCATCGCCGTAGTCGATGTTCGACGTCACCAGCGTCCCGTCAAGGTCAAAAACCCAGACTGCTTTCAAATCTCCCTCCCTTTCAGAAGTTTTGTTAGTTAAATTCTAATTTATATTTGAGAAAAGGCAAGAGGAAGGGATGGTGGGCTCAGATGGACTCGAACCATCGACCCCTGTCTTATCAGGACAGTGCTCTGACCAGCTGAGCTATGAGCCCGAACACTAAAAGTTTATCACGAGATCGGAACCCGAAAACAAAAACCCCGCCGAGGCGGGGATTCTGTTTTCCCAATTTAAGAACAAGAGCAAGGAAGGAACCAACGGCGGTTTTCAAACACATTCGACTACGCTCAGTGTTTGATACTGAGTATCATCGAACGTATCAAAGCAAACCACCAAACTT
>JBBDZL010000021.1:3486-14272 GCA_040900215.1 Patescibacteria group bacterium
GCGATTCAGGTGAGTGACCGAATCGCAAGTGTTGCCATTCTCTCAACGAACAGAATCTGGTTAGAACCCTATTCGTCTTAACAAGAGGGGCAAATATCTCCTTAGAAAGGAGGTGATCCAGCCGCAGATTCCCCTACGGCTACCTTGTTCACGTTTCTCCCCATGTCGCCATGAGGCGTGGACTATCTCACCACCTTCAACAAAACTTTCTTTTCCGGATGCCAAGACCCAATCTTCTCTGCAAAATCCTTGTAAGATTTAGCAGAAACGAAGAAACGAAAATAGTTTGGGTCGGCTCTTCTACTTGGGTTATGGATCTTACCGCATTGGATTCCTGATTCCTTAAGGTAGGCCCTCACCTGCGTTAAATCCTTCAGATTTTTCTGCGCAAAGTAAAGATAGAACCTGACCTTTGGACTCTTGGCGATTCCTCCTTCGGCGTCGAAATATCCGCGGATGTAATCCGCCTTATCTTTGCGGCTTTCGACCTTAGCGTCTCGCAACAAAGACTTCCGAAACTCGACGACAAAAAGATTGCGCTTTTGTCCCTCGCGATAGGTCCAAGCATTTGCCCCAAGTTTCCTTACTTTGTGAGCGATTAGCTCAACAAACTCCGGGTTTTTTTGACCAACTCGGAAAGTATAAGGGCGCTCGGTTGCATCGTGCAACAGACCAAGTAAATAAGCTTTTGACATCAGAAAAGAGCTGTTGAAGGGCTCGGCGTATAGTCTCTGAGGGGTCCTGAGTGTTAATCGAAGGACTTCCCTGCGGATTGCCTGCACCTCTACCTTGTTACCAACTTAATCTTATCAGATTTTGGTAGTAGAGGATACTCAGGTGTTCCTGCATATAGCCAAGTTTGTTCTCGAAGGTTCCCCCTCGAGAGTCGCAACTGAACTTGTTGTGAAACAAGCTTACGACTTAATGTTAATCGCTGGTTCCCGCTTGGGCCGACGTAACGTCGGCCTTCAGCGAGCCCCAACTTTTCCCATTTGACGGGCGGTGTGTACAAGACCCGAGAACGTATTCACGGCCGTATAGCTGACCGGCCATTACTAGCGATTCCTACTTCATGGGGGCGAGTTGCAGCCCCCAATCCGAACTGAGACGACTTTTGAAGGATTAGCTAAGCGTTGCCGCTTTGCTACCCGTTGTGAGTCGCCATTGTAGCATGTGTGTAGCCCAAGGCATAAAGGCCATGCTGACTTGGAGTCGTCCCCTCCTTCCTCCCGGTTGCCCGGGCAGTCTCGCCAGACATTTTTAACTGGCAATAGGGGTTGCGTTCGTTATGGGACTTAACCATACAGCTCACGCCACGAACTGACAACAGCCATGCAACACCTGTGCAAGCTCCCTTGCGGGTCGGTTCGGTTTCCCGTTCCTACCACTTGCATGTCAAACCTTGGTGAGGTTCTTCGTTTATCATCGAATTAAACCACATGCTCCACCGCTTGTGCGGGTCCCCGTCAATTCCTTTGAGTTTTAGCCTTGCGGCCGTACTCCCCAGGCGGGACACTTAACGCGTTAGCTTGCGCCACCCCTTGCGGGATAGCTAGTGTCCATCGTTTACGGCTAGGACTACACGGGTATCTAATCCGTTTCGCTCCCCTAGCTTTCGTACCTCAGTGTCAGGAAAGGCCCAGGTGGCTGCCTTCGCCTTTGGTGTTCCATCGCAGATCATCGGATTTCACCCCTCCTTGCAATGTTCCGCCACCCCCTACCTCCCTCGATTTCGGAAGTATCCAGACACGTTCCGCGGTTGAGCCGCGGGATTTAAGCCCAGACTTTCCGAAACACCTACGTACTCTTTATGCCCAGTAAATCCGGACAACGCTCGCACCCTACGTTTTACCGCTGCTGCTGGCACGTAGTTTGCCGGTGCTTAATCCTTCGCCTTACGGCGAATTAAGAACTTTACAATCTTTCGACCTTCATCGTTCACGCGGCGTCGCTGCATCAGACTTTCGTCCATTGTGCAAGATTCCCGATTGCTGCCACCCGTAGGCGTATGGCCCTTGTCTCAGTGCCATTGTGGGGGGCCACGCTCTCACGCCCCCTACCCGTCGAAGCCTTGGTAGGCCGTTACCCTACCAACTAGCTGATGGGACGCGGGCCCATCTTCAAGCGATAAATCTTTACCCTTGCGGGACTATCGGTGATTATCCCCGATTTCTCGGGGTTATGACCGGCTTGAAGGGAGGTTCCCACGTGTTACTCACCCGTTCGCCACGCCACTTCTTGCGAAGCGCGTTCGACTTGCATACCTTAGGCACGCCGCCAGCGTTCGTCCTGAGCCAGGATCAAACTCTCAATAAAGCCTGCTCGCGCAGGCAAGTTCCTTCCTTGCTCTTGCTCTCTTGAAAACTGGAATTGATTGGAAAATATGTTGATGTCAAAGGGCGTGGGGAATTAAAAAACCCCCATGCGGGGGACCGTTTGGTGTTTTGGTTATCTAGTTATCTGGTTATTTTGTTGCCAAAAAACCAAACAACCGAACAACTAAGTGACAAAGTGGTTCCCGCATGCCGTTCAACTTTAACCTACCCTAAGACTATTGTCAATCTTTGTTTCCGCAATCACCCCACCGCCTAAAACTTTCTCACCTCTATAGAAAACCGCGCTTTGCCCGGGAGCAACCCCGAAAACCGGCTCCTTGAGTACTACTTCTCGACCGTTCATTTTGGCCGTGAAGATTTCGCCGAGATGACGAATGCGAACTCCCACCCTCTTACTCTTACTCTCGCTACCAATCCAATGCGGTTTTTCGACCTCAAATTCTTTAACCTGAGCTTCCTCTCCCCGGCCCACCACCAGCGTGTTGGTCGTGATGTTCTTGCCCACGACGTAGAGCGGCAGGCCGGCGGAATTAAAAAGCCGAAATCCGTGCCGCTGGCCCTCGGTAAAGAACCAGGCCCCGTCGTGCTCCCCGATAATTTCGCCTTTGGTGTTCACCACCGAACCCACCTTAGACCGCAGCTTTTCGCGCAGAAACTCGGCGACCGGAACGGGGCCGATAAAGCAGATTCCCTGGCTATCAGGCCGGGTTTTATTAGGGAGATTTAGTTCTTGGGCAATTTTCCTTACCCCCTTCTTGGTGTAATCACCGATTGGAAACAAAATGTGCTCAAGCTGTTTTTGGGCCAAGTCATAGAGGAAGTAGCTCTGGTCCTTGGTTTCGTCGACACCGCGGAGCAGGTGGGAACCGTTCTTGTCCCCCTTAACTCGCGCATAATGCCCTGTTGCCACATAGTTTACCCTGAGCTCGCGAAGGGCTCTTTCCATAAAAATCCCGAACTTGATCTCGCGGTTGCAAACGATGTCGGGGTTGGGCGTCCGGCCGGCTTTGTACTCGTCAAAGAAGTACTTGATCACCTTCGCCCGATACTGGCGGTGGAGGTCCCAGACCACCAGCGGGATTCCTAAGTGCTTCGCGACTCTCACCGCGCTGACGCGGTCTTCTTTGGCTGTGCAATACGGACCCTCGTCGTAGCAATAAAGATGGACGCCGATGACCTCGTAGCCCTGTTTTTTCAGCAGCGCCGCCGCCACCGCCGAATCCACCCCGCCCGATAACCCAACCGCCACCCGCTTTTTTATCTGCTTTTTTACCGCTGGTTTAGCTGATTTGTTCATTACCACCAGTTTATCATCCGGAACAGCCTACTATTCCGCGGGTGCGGCCGCATTCTCGGTTTAGTATGTTCGGAAAACAAAAAAGGACCCTTGTGAGACACAAGAGTCCTGGGCGGTTCACTCCGGTTCGGATTCCCAAGGTTCGTCCAACTTCAAGCCGTCGTCCTGGTCAAGATCGTCGGGATCACCATGGGAAGCGGAGGGGTCCAGATCCAGACCGCCGGGGCCGGGATCGCTGAGACCAAAAACCAGGTTGAGCTCCTGAATCGACATCAGCATCCCGGCAAGATGGGCCGAGGTTTGGGCGGCCGCAATCCGGGTGTCGGCAACGAACTTGACGTCCTCCCCCAAGGCAATCCCGCTGGTGTAGCGGAACATTTCCTCCAGCTTCCGCTGGATTTCAGGCAAGCTCAAGGGTTCGTCCGCCATCTCCTCCTCCTTCTTAACTGGTTATTGGAACTAATAATAAAACGGAAATAAGACTAAGTCAAACCGCTTTCCCGTCTTAAGAGGTGAACAGTGCCGCCGATTTAACGGTCGATGCCCGGTTCGTAGGTTACCTTCGAAAAAAAATTTGAGATTGTTTTATCACGAAAAAAGAAAAAAGCTCGGCGGGTTAGACCCATTTCCGAGCTTCATTTCCTGAATCGTCCTAAAAAATCCGGCTTTGAGCGTTTTATTTAGAGAGACCGCTCAAACTTGAATCTCTCCCCATTTTTCAAGTTCATTTGTATCTCGAACTTGGAAGGGACGGGGGATCCCTTCTTAGAGTAGACCACGAAGTGAATCGGGTTTACTCCCTCGTCCTGCGCGACAGAGCGCAGGTGCTCGTCCACCATCACCTGGAAGGTGGCGAGCCCATGGCCAGCCGCGCGGAGGAGAGCGTAGTAGTCGATGATCTCATCGACTAAAGCCCCAGCTGCGCGAGCGGGCTTACCACCGCCGGTAGCAACATCAGCGCAGAACGCGCTGGCGGCGCTACGGAGAGCTTTCCCCTTCCGACTAATGACCTTTCTTTCAAAGTCATCAATCGGTCGGCGGTATTCCTGGTACGGATACCACCACAACCAGGCATAGGACTGGATGGTGGCGTATCCAAGAAACATCCAACCAGTCAGAATCCATTTCCCCGCTTCTTGGGTCAAGGTGAAAAACATAACCCCCAAAAATATGTGGGCAAAGAGCTCGAGGTAGAAGCCTAGAGGACCTTTGCCGAATGTCCCGTTTCCCTGGCGGGAACGGATGAAACGGAGGTAACTCTGGAAAAAATTCATTTTTCTCCTTTTTCTAGGGGGACGAGTGACCCAAAGGGGATCAAAGTGTCCCGAAGGATGAGATGTTTGCCGGATTATTAAAGGACACCTTAATTATACCTCTAAACTATAGGATAGTCAACTACAGGGGGCGACAATTACGGATTTTATCCCCAGTCGGGGACGGGTTCCTGGTCCTTAAGATACTTAAAAACGGCGGCGGCGGCGCGGGCGCCGTTCTTCTCCAAGGCCAAATTGCAGGTAAGAGTAAAGAGCTCCTCCAGCTTCTTCCGCATCGCGGCGATGGACAGCTTAGCAGCCATTCCTTCTCCCTCCTTGGAGATCGGTTATCGCCCTAACGATAAATCAGGAGCGGCGGAATGTCAATGCCGCAATCGCCGCCATCAGCACTTTGGAGGCTTCACAGAGGATGCAAACCGTTTGGAGGACGAACAGCTCAACGTAGGTCAGATATGAAGAAAAAACCAGAGAAAGGGCCGTCAGTGTGAAGACCACCCGATAAACGGACTTCCCCCCGTTTAGGACCAACCCGCCCACCGCGGCAAAATAAAGAAGGCCCAGCAGTGAAACCGGAATTCCGAAAATTTCGGAGTAAGAACTCTGGCTAACGGTCGAGCAGGAAAACTTTTCGCTGATGTCGCAGAAGTAGGAGGAAGGAGAGAACTTCATGTAGGTCAGGTAAGACATCACTACCAGCCCCAAGATTGAGAGCCCAATCAGCCAGAGATCTACTTTTCCGAGTTTGAAGTTCATCCCTTTAAATTAGCTTGTCGACCAGAAATAACGAGAGGATCCCCAATCCGAAAAAGAAGAGGTGGAGGACGGAGCGGAGCCGAGAAGTATCATGGTGCGTTTCCGGAATTAAATCCACCGCCGCCACATAAATAAAGCCCCCGCCCACGGCCAAAAGCAAATTCCCTAATATAGGCTCCAAAGCGCCACGAGCCAGGTAAGTTAACAAAGCTCCCAATGGCGCAGCCACGGAGGAAGCTATCACCGCCGTCCAAAGAAATCGGCGGCTCACCGCTCCCGCCAAAAGCACCGCAAAGGAGCCAAAACCGGAAGGGATCTCGTGCAGGATCACCGCTAAGGTGGTAATCAACCCCAACGGGACCGAAACCAGGAAAGAAATCGCGATCGTCACCCCGTCCAAAAAGTCGTGGATCGTATCCCCGATCGCAATCAGGTAGGAACCGGCGTGGACGTCGCAGTGCTCATCCCGGCACTGGTGGATGATAATCCCCCGTTCGATGACAAAGAAAAGGCCGAAACCGGCCAGAACCCAAAGGAGGCTGGCGCCCTCTGCCAATCCTTCCGGAATAATCTCCTGAAAAGCCGCTGTCAAGAGAACACCGGCGGCGAAAGAAAGGATCAGGTAGATAATCCGCTTTGAACGGGCATAGTTCCAGAAGAGGACCAGTCCCCCAAGGTCAACCACGGAGGCAATTGAGGCGGCGAGAAGAATCTGCAACAACATCAATAGACTTCCTCCTTTTTCTCGCGGGCGAAGCTGATCCATTCTTCCAGCACCTCGAGGATCGTCTGGAACGGCGCTTCAACTAGCAGGGTCACCAGGAGGACCAAGACATTGAAGCGGGAGAGGCCGGCCGAGATCAGGCTGCCGGCCCGGAGGAACGGCAGGGCGAAGAAGTCAAAAGCCACCGCCGGAACTGTTTCCTTACCGCCGACCATCATCAGGTCGCGGGAAGACTCCCGGACTCGCAGGCCGAAGTAGGTCACGATCGAGGTGTAGAACAGGAAAAGACCGACGCCGAACGGCGTGAAGTTAAGGCGGGTCAGCCCGACGGTGATCGCCCCGAAGATCAGGACGAACGCCAAGAAGTAGATGAGGATCAGTGTAAAGGCCAGTCCGCCGCTCCGCTTCTTTAGCTCCACCCGGTTCTGTTCGGAGAAAACTCCTCTTCCGTTCCCGTCATTGGAGAAGACCGCCTCCTTCGCGGCGGCGGTGATCCGTTCCTCGTTCTCCCGCCCTGGCAGGGACAGGGAAAGCGTCAGGAAGAAGAGCAGCAGCGGCGGGAAGAGGAAGTTGATCACGAACGGCAGGGTCCGCACCTCGCCGTAGATCAGGCTCTCGGCCGGCAGCTCGAAGGCGAAGGAGAGAACCACCTTGGTCAAAAAGATATAGATCAGCGCCCGGGTCGTGGTCGTCGCCAGCCGCTCCCGCTCCCGAATCAACTTGCGGCCGTAGGAATTGGCAACCTCCGCTGCCAGCAGGACCTTGTCCTTCAAAATCCTTGTCCCCATCCGCTCTAGCACATCGCGGAGAAGGGCGAAGGGCGAGGTGTAGCGGCGGACCAGGGCGGAGAGAGACCCGGCCAGATGGTACTTGGAGAGCTTCTCAATGGCGGCCCGCACCTGGTCAAAATTGCCAATCACCTCTCCCAAGTGGGCTTCGCCATTGGACTTCCAATCGGGATAGAACATCTCAAAGATGTTGAATTCCAGCATCGCCCGGTCCAGTTTAAGGAGGTTGCGGTAGATCGCCAGCTGAAGCTGGATTTGAGAGTACCGCTCGTCTAGATCGGGATCGGAGAGAATCACCGCTTTCTTGAGGTTCATTAGCATCAAATTCGCCAGCGCATCTTCCCGAGCGGGCAGGGCAAAGAACTCCTCGATCTCCGAAGAAGCCCAGCGCGCCACTAATCCAAAGTCGTCGCTGGCCGGAGAAATCTCCCGCCCCTGCAGGATCTGGCGGTATTTTTCCAGGATCCGGGAGATCTCAGCGATAATGCTTTCGGGGTAAAAATCATTCTGAAGGTAGCGGGCCCTGATCAGCTCTTTCAGCAGGCCCTCGGCCACCAGCTTGGAATTGGACTCCGCCCGCAGCCGGCGGGAGAGGATTCGTTCGGCGGAAGCCCGGCGGAAGAGATGAGGCTCGTTATATTCCATCGCCGTCCGCACCTTTTCGTACAGGGAAGCCAAAGAGGAAACCGCATGGGGGACTTTAAGCCGCGGCCCTTCTGGAAAAACGGGAGTTTGGTCCTGGGAATAAGCTTGCGTTAAAGCGGCAACGGCTGCTTCCCGCTCGCTATTCGGTTGGGTGGGATTTCCGGTATCCATTTAACGGGTATATCTTAGCACGCCCCTAGAAGCCGGCGCGCTTCGCGATTTCGGCTTCCACCTCGCCGGCGGGGCGGGTGTAACGCTGCTGTGATTCCCCTTTGATCCGGCCGGAGAGCTCAGGATTCCGAGGCACGGCCTGGATCTTCTCCCAATCGGTCGCCAGCGCAAAAGGAATCGAGGGGAGGTTGTTGATCAACAACCGGAGATAGGCCTTCCCGACGGCCAGGTTCAGCAGATCGCTCTTGGTGAAGTACGGGGAGAGCTGCTTCTCCAGGTATTCGGCGTCGTCCGCCCCGACTCGGAACATTACCGACGTGCCGACGTTCCCGAAGACGGCATTCTTGATGTTCTCATCCAGCTGGCCGATGAATTGGTTGGCGACCGTCAGGTTCAGGTGGTACTTCCGGGCTTCGGAGAGAATCTGGACGAAATCGGGAGTCGCGAAGTTCTGGAACTCGTCCACGTAGAGGTAGAAGTCGGGGCGCTGGGCCTCGGGCACGTCCACCCGGCTCATCGCCGCTGCCAGGATCCGCGGGACCAAAATCAGCCCTAAGAAGTTGGAGTTCTCCTCGCCGATCTTGCCTTTGGAAAGGTTCACCAGCAGGATCTTGCGCTGATCCATCACTTCCCTAAAATTGAAGGATGAGACGGATTGGCCGATGATGTTGCGCATCAGCTTCTCGGTTACGAACCGGTCAAACTTCGAGGCGAAATAGCCCAGCGTCTCACTTTTGTGGAAGTCCGATGTTTGCGCTAGTTCATCGGTCCAATAGCGCTTGACCAGGGGATCCTGGATCAGCGGGACCTTTCCGGCGGCAAAGGTCGGGTCGGTCAGCATCCGAAAAACCTCGATCAGGGTGTTGCCCTTTTCGCTCATCGCCGTCAGCATCACGTTCCGGATCGCCCGCTCCAGACGGGGACCCATCACTCCGGTCCGGTTGGGATCGTAGAGCTTGTAGAGCAGGGAGATAAAGGCGTTGATCGCCAGGTGCTTTCCTTCTTCGGTTTCCGCTTCCAAGATATTCAACCCGGGCGGGTTCTCGGTGTTGCCGGGATCGAAGTGGATCACGTCCCCCGCCCGCTCCGGCGGAATCATCTGGAGCAGATCCTCAATCGCATCCCCGTGGGGATCGATGAAGCAGACCCCCTCCCCGGCGGCGATATCTTGGTAGGCCAGGTTCTTCAACAGCTCGCTCTTGCCGGTTCCGGTTTGGCCGATGATGTAAGCATGGCGGCGCCGGTCGTCTTTCTGGAGATAAACCGGCTGCTCCACCCCCCGCACCGCGGTTTTCCCGAGGTAGACCCCGGAGGTCGGCAGCTCCAGCGGCGCCGCTCCCGTCTTGGCCTCCAGCCACTTGATATTAGGAGTGGTCACGAACTTGTTGGGAAGGTGGAAGATCGTCGCCAGTTCCTCTGAAGAGAGAACCGTCCAGTGGGCGAAGCGGGGTACGTGCCGATAGATGAAATCGACACTGAAATGCTTGGCGTTCCAAACCCGCTTCGGCTTGAAGGAGGCGGAGTGGGGCGAAGAGAGGGACTGAAGGCTGGCCAGAATGTTCTGAAGGTGCATCTGGGAGTTAGGCGCCGAAGGCGAAACGGCCACAATCCGGACCAAGGCGTAGTGGCCGGGTTTGGAAACTTTCCGGGCGATTCCCTCTTCGGCCTCCTTTGACAGGACCACTTTGCCGCCTTCCTCAGGAGACTTTTTCTCCAGCTGCTTGGCCTTCGCGATCAAGCTCTGGCCTTGTTTCTGCCAGTCCGTTCCGGCCGGCGAGATCGCGATTTGGACTACCGCCGCTTCTCCTTCCGCAAATTTGGTCAGGGCCGAGGTAATCCCGTTGAGGGGATCCACCTCTCCAAAGTCCGGATAGGTCTTCAAGGAGTAGTACTTGGGACCGGTCGTCGCCATTTGGGCGTAGGAAACGTAACCCTCTTTTTGGAAAACGTCGTATTCCTGTACTTCGGATACTTGAGCCGAAGGATAAGCGGCATGGATTTGCTTCTCCACCAGCGAAGCAAACTCTTTGGGAGTGGCTACGACAAAGTGGATGTGCTTGTGGTCGGCGACAATCTCAAAGGAGAAGTTCGGCTGGACCGCCATCATCCCGCCTCGGTGGAGGTGCGCCAGCGCCGCAAAAATCTGCTCGGCCGCATCGGCCTTGACCTCGCTGTCCCGCGGTCCCGTAATCTCCAGGAAAACCAGGTCCAGCGCTTTTCTCTCTTTGGCGGAAATGCCGCGGTCGGAAAGTTTCTTCATCTGCCGCTCCCACCAAACCCAAAGCCAGCGGAGCGTTCGGCCGACGGGCGCCCGGTGGGCGGCTTTTAGCTCTTCTTCGGAAAGCGGAGGAGCCGATAGCTCCGGTTCGGGACCAGTGGCAGAAGGGACAACGGGAGGGACGGGGACTTCAGGGGAAACAGGCGGAAGGGAAGTAGGAACAGGCGGCTTAGGCGACAGAGGCGGGAGACTAAGAGGAACCGGCGGGGCGGACTCCGGCGATTCGGGAACTTTATCTCCTTCCGGAGTTGGCGGAACTTCCGGTGTTAGGGGCGGTAAGGACTCCATTCTTCCTCATTATGTCAAAGAAGAGGGGATCTCTCCACTAGCATGGGGCTTTGCAGGAAAAACCCGCTAACCCCTAACCTTTTGTAATCCCAAATTCGAACAAGCTTTTCGAGATGTAATAAAGGGAAACCGCCAGAACCAACAGCGCCAGCAGGGAGATTTCTAACCCTCCAAAAGGGAGAATTGCCAGCCCGCCGGCCACTCCCAATAGCGAAATCAGCGCCGTACTGCA
>JBBDZL010000022.1:0-2714 GCA_040900215.1 Patescibacteria group bacterium
TCTTCGGGACCGCGGCGAAGCACTTCTCGCGGCTTGCTGCCTTCGGCGGGACCGACGATTCCTCTCTCCTGAAGTTGGTCTATAATCCGAGCGGCTCGGGCGTAGCCGATCTCCAGCCGGCGCTGGAGGAGAGACGCGGAAGCCCGCTCGTATTGAGTGATGATCTCGACCGCCTCCTCAAAGAGGGGATCGGTCGGTTCATCCATTCTTTCGGCTTGCCGTTCGAATTCTTCTACCTGTTCCTCCACCACATAGTCGGCCGGCCAACCTGAATTCTTGAGGAACCCCAGCAGCCGGTTCATCTCTTCGTTGGAAACAAACGGGCTCTGGATTCGGATCGGCTTGGAACGGTCGGGCGGGAGGTAGAGCATATCGCCTTTGCCAAGCAGCTTCTCCGCCCCTGGCATATCCAAAACCACCCGCGAATCAACCTGGGAGGTGACATTGAAAGCGACTCGGCAAGGGATGTTGGCTTTGATTACTCCCGTGAGGACATCGATGGAGGGGCGTTGGGTGGCCAGGACCAGGTGTAAACCGGTCGCTCGGGCCATTTGAGCCAGGCGCTGAATGGCTTTTTCCACTTCGGCCGGGGCAATCACGATGATATCGGCCAGCTCATCCACTACGACCAGAATGTAAGGGAGCTTCTCCTCAGCTTTGGAATTATAGTCGCCGATGTCGCGGGCCCCCGAATCCTGGAAGAGTTTGTAGCGCTTGCTCATTTCGGCGAGGGCCCACTTGAGCGCCGGGAGGGTTTTTTCCGGTTCGACAATCACCGGCATTAGCAGGTGAGGGATGCCGTTGTAATTGGAAAACTCTACCCGCTTAGGGTCCACCAGAATTAAGCGCACCTCTTCCGGTGAAGCGCGAAGAAGAATTGTAGCCAAGATGGTACGGAGCATAATCGATTTGCCGGAGCCGGTGGCGCCGGCGATCAGCATGTGAGGCATCCGGTCCAGGTCGTCGGCGATGGGGGAACCGGAGACATCCCGTCCCAGAGCCACCGCCAACTTGCCCCCATTTTCTCCCATCTGGTCTGAAACCAACAGTTCTTTCAGCGTGACCAGTTGGGGCTTAAGGTTGGGGACCTCGACCCCTACTTGCGATTTTCCCGGAATTGGCGCCTCAATTCTAACGGTGCCGGTTTTGGAGGCGAGGGCCAGCGCCAGGTCGGATTGGAGGTTGGTGATGGCGGAGAGCTTGGTGCCGCGCTCGGCTTCCAGGGCGTATTGAGTGACGGTTGGGCCGAGATTGATGTCGGCGACTCGGGCCTTGACCCCGAAGGATTCCAGCGTTTGCTCAATCAGCTGGGCGTTCTTTTCGATGTCGCCGCGCTCGGCGGCGGCTTCGGGAGGATCGTTCAGGAGATCTAACGAAGGGTACTCCCAAATCAGCTTGCGCTTCGGAGCGGTCACTTGGTTAGTCGGGGCGGTGTAGGGAGTGGCAATCTCAATTTCCTCTTTTTCCGGCGCGGGGGGTTCCTCCGCCGGCGGCTCCCGGGTGATTCGGCCTTCAAACTTTTTCCCTCGCCACAGGTTCTCCTGGACGAAGCGGCCGATCTTTTGAGCGAGTTGGGACAGGTAGAACAGCGCCTCATCAACTGAAATGTTTAGTGTGACTAAAACCCCGACGATGCTCCCGGCCGAGAGAATAATGAAGGCCCCGATGGGGGAGAAGACTTTCCGCAGGATAAGCTGGATGTAATAGCCGGTCAGCCCCCCGCCTTGGTGGAGGGTGGCGGCTTGGTAGTAGGCTTCCTCGGGCCGAAAGAAAAAATGGAACACTCCCAATAGAGATAGGGAGAGGACCACCAGACCGTAGAAGGTCCGCAGCTCCACAAACGGGATTTTGATCCGGAGCCGGAGCAGGACCAGGCCCAGCACGCCGGTGACGATCGGGAGCATAAATGCTCCCCAGCCGAAGAAGCGGTTGAGAATATCTTGCAGGAACGAGCCGAAACCGGCGGCTTGGCCAAAAAAGGAGAGGACGGTGATAATCGAGAAGACTACCAGGATTATCCCAATGGTGGATTGAAAGCTTTCGTCCTTGAGATCTATTTTGAGAGCGCGCCTTCGGTAGCGGGCCATTGTTCCAAGGTGATTATAGCTATTTGCTGCCTACGGAATTAAGTCCCTGCTTTTCAAGTCCTATAGCACTTGACAAACGGGTCCGATGTCCTATAATTAAATTATTAAGAACTGATTGGGCTTTACCTACCTAAAGCTGGCGGATTTGCGGACCGGGCTTTAGGCTCGGGTTTTTATTTTCGCAAGAAAATAATCCTGAGCTTGTCGAAGGATTGTTTCTTGAGATTCGTTCCCGAGAGGGCGAGGGACACCTGCTTTCCTCAAAAGAAAGGAGAGTTGGACCATCCTACCATTCTCGGGGGCGGTTCTCAGGAAATATCAGGAGAGATTACCGTCACGGCATTAACGGGCGAGTTCGGTAAAGTCACGCTTTGCGCTGACCACCGAACAGCCCCGGCCGATCCGAAGCACTGTCCTCGGATCGGCCAATCCAAGAGTCCGCCCACCTTTCGACAGCGCTCAAGGTGAGGGACTGCTGGATTTCAAATTTCAGAGGGGTAGAAAGGTGTCGACGGATCAGGAGGCGGGCCCGGGGGAAAAGCAACCAAGAAAACTCCCCTTAAAGCTCGTGGGTTTCAAAACCTCAACTTCGGTTCCGGACGCGGGTTCGATTCCCGCCTACTCCAC
>JBBDZL010000022.1:2814-13680 GCA_040900215.1 Patescibacteria group bacterium
GGAGAGGCGGTCGGAGGCAGCACGCTGCCCCAATCGGTAGGGGTTGGGGCAGCGTGGTGCTTCCGCACCAAATCTAGGAAAAGGAGGGGACAATGCCCCCTTACGGTGATATCTGTGAAGACTGCGGTCGCCCTCGCGACGGCCTGGTCGACGGCCTCTGCAAGGAGTGCCGGGAGGAAGGGGAGTATATCCTCTTCTCCGGGGAAAGCGGAACCGGCTTGTACGATGCGCTGCTCCTTTGGAGCTTCGTGCACGGCAAGCGGCCTTCCGAACTGATGCCGGATCTGTAGACAAGTGACGGTTTCTCAGGACAAGTGGCCGGTTCAATCTCTTGAACCGGCTTTTTCCATTCCCCACCGGTATCTTTTATCTGATATCTTATATCTTGAAGATGACTCACCAAGAAATTCGCCAATCTTTTCTAAAGTATTTTTCCTCCCACGACCACACGGTGGTTCCTTCCTCTCCCTTGGTCCCGCCGCCCACCGATGAGTCGGTGCTTTTAACGACCGCCGGGATGCAGCAATTCAAGCCCTACCTGATGGGGGAGGCCAATGCGCTCGAAGTCCTCGGCAATGTGCGGCTGGCTTCGGTTCAGAAATGCTTTCGGACCTCGGACGTGGAGTCGGTGGGGGACGAGAGCCACCATACCTTCTTTGAAATGCTCGGCAACTTCTCCGTCGGCGATTACTTCAAAGACGTAGCTATTCCCCTCGCTTGGAATTTCTTAACTCAAGAATTAAAGCTCGATCCGAAGCGGATGTTCGTCTCGGTCTTTGCCGGCGAGCCCGGCATCCCGAAAGATGCGGAGGCGGCTCGGATCTGGCAGCGGGAGGTGCCCGGGATCGAGATTCGGGAGCAGGGGCGGGAGGACAATTTCTGGGGTCCGCCCGGAAAGACCGGTCCCTGCGGGCCTTCTTCCGAAGTCTATTACGTGTTAGATGATGGGCGGGAGATTGAGCTTTGGAATCTGGTCTTTATGGAATATCTCAAGGACGAGGAGGGAAAATTCTCCAAGCTCAAACAGCAGAACATCGACACCGGGATGGGGCTGGAGCGGCTGGCGCTGATCCTTCAAAAAAAGGACAACGTTTTCGAAACCGATCTCTTCGCTCCGCTAATGAATACGATTCATCAGTTGGCGCATTTGGTCGAACGCAAAAATGATCTAAAGCCTGAGGAGCTCCGTTCGCTTCGGATTATCGCCGACCACGTCCGGGCGGCGGTTTTTATGGTGGGGGATGGAGTCACGCCGTTAAACGTTGGCCGGGGTTACGTTCTCCGCCGAATCCTGCGGCGAGCGGTTCTTCACGGCCGGCTCTTGGGAATTGAAGGGTATTTTCTGCTGGAGCCCACCCGCAAGGTAATCGAGATGTACGGGGAGATTTACCCCGAACTCTTGTCGAGAGAGAAGGAAATCCAAACCGTAATCGAAGAAGAGGAGCAAAAGTTTGCCCGTTCCCTTTCCCAAGGGCTAAAAGTGATGGAAAAGATGGGGAAGGAGATCGATGCCTTCGTTCTCTACGATACCTATGGCTTTCCGCTGGAGCTGACCCAGGAGCTGGCGAAGACCAAAGGTTTGGAGGTGGATGTAAAATCTTTTGAAAAGAATCTGGAAGAGCAGCGGGTCCGGGCCCGAGCGGCCGCCAAGAAGAGAGAGGGCGAGGCCGAGCTGATTGCGCCCCAGCACACCGCCGCCCATCTTCTTAATGCCGCTCTGCGGTTGTCGCTTGGTCCCCAGATTCATCAGGCCGGCCAACACTTGGAGGAAGACAAGTTCCGCCACGACTTTACCTTTGACCGTAAGATCACGGACGAGGAATTGAAAAAGATCGAAACGCTAGTCAACGAAAAAGTTAAGGAAGATTTGCCGGTCAAACGGGTCGTCACTACCTACGAAAAAGCCAAGACGGCGGGGGCGGAGGCGCTGTTCACGGAAAAGTATGCCCAGGCGAAGGAGATCACCCTCTATCACGTCGGGGATGATCTCAAGAGCGCCTTCTCCAAGGAGCTCTGCGGCGGTCCCCACGTTTCCCGGACGGGGCTGATCGGCCATTTTGAGATAATCAAAGAGGAATCGGCGGGGGCCGGCGTGCGCCGCATCTACGGCCGGGCCCTGCCGCCCGCTAATAAATGAAATTTAAACTGCCTTCCTTCGGAAAAAAAGAAGAATTTCCCGACCAATTCTTTGGGCTGGATCCGGGCGGAAAAGACTTGAAAGTTTTTGTCCTAAGCCGCGCCGACGGCCACACCATTGTGCTGGGTTCTCGCAAGCTGGGCCGGACGGGAGTTTTAGCTGACGACGGTCTTAGCCTCAAGGAGTCCGTCGACCACCTTCGCCAGGATTTTCCCGAGGCGGAACCATTGGTTGTGGTCGGGATTTCCGGCCCCCTCTCGTTGGCTTTTACGACCGTCGTTCGAAGCAGCACCAGCCGCGATATCGAGGATTTGGTTTCCCACGCCCGCCAGGAAGCCCAGCGCTCGGCCGAAGAGGAGCTTCAGGTCTCGCTGGGGGAGCCGAGGTTGAAGGTCTCGGAGGTCGAAGCCGAGATCCTGGAAGTTAAAGAATCCGAAAAGCTGGAGGTTTTCCTGTTTACCTCTTTTGCAGCCGAGCCCTATCTGGCGGAGATTTCCCAGCTGGTTAAACCCACCGGGCTCAAACTGTGGGGATTTAGTTCTCTCCTGTTCAATTTGGTATCGGAGTTATCAAAGGTCGAAGAGCTGAACGCCCTGATTTTGGATGTCGGCGGCGCCAAAACCGAAGTGGGACTGGTATTCGGCGGAGAGCTAATGGACACCAAGAGCTTCTGGTGGGATTTCAAGGAGAACGGCAACCCGACCGCTTTCTTGGATCTCTGGCTGGAAGCGCTTTCTACCACGCTCTCGGCCTTCGAGGGGGTCGAAACTTTTCCGCCCAAGATCTATCTGACGGGAGGAGCGGCGGTGTTTCCCGGATTGATCGAGGTGGCGGCTTCCTACCCCTGGTCGCGCGACCATCATTTCGAGATTGCGCCGGAGGTAGTGCCGTTTGAAGCTGATCGTCTCTCTACTTCTTTAGGGCAGGTGGCTCTTCGGCTCCGTAAGGAGGGAGAGGAAAAGGCCGAGCCGGAAACCGAAGAGCCGGGAACCGGGCCGGAGTTCGATGAGGAGGAGAAAAAACCGTGATGCATCTCTTTGACCTGATGGAGAAAATTTTGGGAGCGGATAACGGAGAAGCGGCGATTGAAATCCCCGAAGAAAACTTCAACCTCTTGATGCTCAAGATTATTCGGGATAAAGCTCGGCGCGAGAACAAGACGGTCCGTTTTACGGCCGCCGGCCCCCGCGGGAAGAGATTGGTCGGCTCTTTGGAGAATCGGATTGAACCCGCGGCGGAGCGAGAAGAGGGGGAGAGGGCGGCAAAGCCGATAAAGCCCCGCGGCCGATTCCGGAAAATCCTGGTTCCGCTCGCCCTTGTCCTGGGGATCTTAATCGTTTTGGGAGCGGCCGCTTTCGGGGCCCTCTATTACCTCCCCAAGGCGGAGGTGGTCCTGACCCTTTCTCCGATCCCGCTGATTAAGGAAATTCCAGTGGCGGTGGATGCCGAAGTGGAGGAGGTGGACGCGGCGACCGGAACCGTGCCCGGAACCTCACAGGTGGTGGAGGAAAGCGGCACCAAATCAACACCGGCGACCGGAACCGCGATCGTGGGGGAGAAGGCGAAGGGGACGATTACTTTAGACACCACCGGCGAGCAGACTTGCAGTCAAGGGGCAAAAATCAAGGAGAACGCCAGCGGTTCGGTCTTTCTAGCCGACGCTGCTTTTACTATCCCGGCCTTTGACACCTACGATGCGGCGGTTACCGCCGAAAAAATCGGAACCAGCCACAATCTGGCCGCGGGAAAGAGCTTTACAGTCTTGAGCGGATGTTCGGCAGCTGTAGTCGGAACCAACGCGGCCGCTTTCACCGGTGGAAGTTCCGAGGAGGTAACCGTAACTTCTTCCAGCGATCAATCCAAGCTCCTGACCGACTTGCAGAAAGAGCTGGTCGAAAAGGCCAAGGAAACGATCAAGAGCCGGAGCGGGACGGACGAGGTCGTGGTGGATGCGGCGATCAAAATCGAGGTGGTCGAGAAGACTTATTCCCATGCGATCGGGGAGCAGGCCGAAAGCGTTTCCCTGGATTTGAAAGTCAAACTCACTACCGTGACTTACAAAGGAGCGGATATCCAGGAGCTGATTTCCCAAACTCTTTCCAGCCTAATTCCCAGCGGCTATACCTTATTTCCCGGTGAGACCCAGATTGACCCGCTGGATCCAGTTCTCAAGGGGAGCAAGTTGACTTTTCAAGCGGAGGTCTCCGCCCAGGTGATTCCGGAGATTGATAAGGAAAAGATTAAGAACGATCTAGCCGGCCGAAACGCCGGTTCGGCTCAGGATTATTTGATTTCTTTGGGAGAAGTGGCGGCCTTCGAGCTGGTGCTTTGGCCGAACTTGCCGGAGAGCCTGCAAAGGGTTCCGAGAAATACAAACAGAATTACGGTTGTGCTGAAAACCGAGGAATAGCGGATTAATGGCCTTACTTTACTAGGAACACCTCGTCTCCGTCGCGGACTTTTTGATCGATTTGGACGCCAATTTCGTCTCCCTTTTTGGCCTCTTCCATATCCTTGTGGTCGACTTGCATCGAAGTTACTTCCTGGGTGAAGTCGGTGGTCGCTCCTTTGATGTGGACCTTGTCGCCCTTTTTGAGAGTGCCGGTGAGCTTAAAGATCCCGGCCGGGATATGTCCAAAGTAGTGAGTCACATCACCCACTTTTTGTTCAGTCTTTTTTTCTTCCAATTCTGCTTCACCCCCTTCAACTTGAAGAATAGCAAAAACCGCTTGGATTCCTAAGTTCTCGCCCCGCGGACTAGCAAGTTTCTGTAGCGCTCGGGGAGCGCCTTTTCGGAAACAGCGTTCCTGCCTGCTGGACAGTCCGCTTCTCCCTCCTCCCGTCGGACTTGCGGGATGTTCCTCAAAGGCATCTCCCCTGTGCGCTCTAGCTCTAACTTTGCGAAGCAAAGCTAGGTTCGCGCAGTGAGCCGTCCATCGCGGGATCTGCGCTTTCTCGGAATCCTTCGCTTCTAATTACTAGTTACTCGCTACTAGCCACTGTTTTCAGAATGGCAGATCGACGGTCCCGGTCTCGCCCTTCTTCTGGCGGAGTTCCGCGATGGCCTTGTTGGCCTCGTCCTTGGCAGGGCAGAATTCGACGTAAGGGCACCAGTAGCAGCGCCTCCCCGGCCGGGGCGCAAACTCTTGGTCGGCTTTAATCCGGCCAACCATCTCCAGGATCCGCTGGCGGGTTTCTTCTTCAGTATTTACCGTCACGGTAAAAGTCTTAAAGTTCCCGGTCTCCAGATATAGGTAACTGGCTTTGGTGATCGGCTTACCGAGGGCTTGCCGGGAGAGGATCGCGTAGGCCAATAGCTGCAGATTTTCGTGGGCTTCGCTCCGGCTGGTCTTGTAGTCGATCAGATGATAGCCCTCTTCCTCCCGGTCGATCCGGTCGACCTTTCCCTGCAGAATGATCCCGGGTTCCAGCGGGAACATCAGCAGGTTCTCCTTGACAAACTCTCCTTCGCCTTCGGTCTGGGGGAGATAGGCGATCTCGGGATTGAGATTCTGTTCCTTGGCGAACCGCCGCAGCAGTTCCCGGGCCCGCTTGAAGTGGGTGCGCTCGTCCTCAATCTCGGGGAAACCCTTCCCCTTTCCGCGGGGACCGGCCCAGGTTTTCTCAAGGAGGTCAATCAGGGCCTCTCCCGTTCTTTCTTCTTGGGGCAGGTGGAAGAAGTCATTGAGGATGCGGTGGACAACGTCCCCGAAAACGAGATCTTTGCTTCGGCCGTCTTCCACCAGGGCCTGCTTCAGCTGAGGCTTGTTGCGGAAATCGCTGGTGTAGGCGTCCAGGTATTCGAAATAGTATTGTTTGGCGCACTCGGCGTCATAGAGGTGAAGAGAGTAGGGGGAGAATTTGTCTCGGGTTTTCATAACTCAGATTGTTTTTAACATCTTCAAGGCTTGAGGGATTATTTTTTTGAGAGGTCCTCGATAGTCAAAGGCGGCCGACATTTCGTGTCCGCCCCCGCCGAATTTCTCAGCCACTTTGGAGACATTTACTCCTGGGGAAGACCGGAGCGTGACTCGGATCCGCCGCGGCTGCTCCTCGGTAAAAACGGCAGCCACTCCTACTCCTTTGGTGGCTAACAGCAGGTTTGCCGCCGCAAACGAGCGGATTCCCGACAGTTCGGAGTACTGGGTTCCCTTCAAAGCGGCGAATGGGAGGCTGGAATAGGCCACCGCTTTTCGAATTTGGGTGCGGGCCAAAATTTCGGACCAGAGCCGGAGGGCTTTAGGAGACCAAGAGCGGAAAGCTTTTTCGACGATCCTTTTTTGATTTCCGCCGTGCCGAATGAGATCGGCGGCCTTATCCAGCGAGCCGGCGGTAGTGGAGGGGTAGAGGAACCCGCCGGTATCGGTGTAGACTCCGGTCAGGAGGCAATTTGAGATCTCGGGGGTGAGGGCGATTCTCCAGGATTTGATTAGATCGTACAGGACTTCAGCAGTAGAGGCGGAATCGGAAATAACGTAATTTAGGTCCCCGAAATTGCGGTTGCTCTCATGGTGGTCAATGTTGGCCAGGATCGTTTGGGAAGGAAATTTAATCTCTCCTTTCTTCGAAAAACGGGCGGGGGAGGCATTATCAACCAAGAAAATCAGGTCAAACTTGGTGAGATCCAGCTCGGCGGGGTCAACGATCTTAATTTTTTTTGCCCCGGGAAGAAAAAGAAAAATATCCGGAACTGGATCGGCACTGACCACGGTTGCTTTTTTGCCCAAGCCGTGCAGGAAATGGTAGCTCGCCAGAGCGGAGCCGATCGAATCGCCGTCGGGGCGAAGGTGCAGGGGGATCAGAATGTTTTTGGCCGCTTTGATGGTCCGCAGGATGTTCCGGGGAGAATCCATAAGATTCATAATACCAATCTCGTAATACTCGATCGTAAAGACCCTTGACCTATAGTCACCTGGGTGTTAGGATTAAAGCAAGAATCTTGCACCGGCGTGATAGCATAGACGCTGGTAGGGAAGGAGAGGAGATGTGGCCCATGAACGCAATGCGACCGAGAAGGCGATTATCCTCGCCTTGGCTTTCCGGGCCGGCTTAGCCAGTACGGAAGGCGACGAGTTCCTGGTCGAGCCCGCCACTTTGGATCTCGATCGGCACTCCGGTTTTGATCTCATTCTCTATCGGATCCGATCCGGTTTTCGGAAATGGCTGCTAGTGGATGCCACTTCCAGCCGCCGGGAAATGGGAAAGAAGATTGCCCGATCAATCAGTAAGAAGCGGGCGCTCCGGTACATTCTCAAAGGCGACTGGCAAACCGCCGTCTTTGATATCGCGATCGACTCCTGCTTCCAGAAGGCGTTCGACCGGCTTTCCGACGGAAAGCCAATGGCGTTTCGAGAAGCATGCCCGGATCACGGCAATCAATGCCGGCTGGCCCACCGCCTCTTCGAGTTCAGTGAGATATTGAACCGGCAGCTCGCTTCTCACCGCCGGAAAGACGGAAGTCCCGGCGATGCGACGAGATTCGTGATGAACGTTCCCAAACCCCCGTTCTAACCCAACGGGGGCTTTTTGTATCAGTTATCATTAATCTGTGAACATTTTGGGAGTGGATTGGGGCGAAAAGAGAATCGGCGTCGCCATTGCGCGTGGGCCGCTCGCTGAGCCCTACAACATTATCTCGAGTTTTGAGGAATTATCCAAGGTAATTAGGCAGGAGGGAATTAGGCAGATAGTCTTGGGGTTGCCCGAAGGCCGAAATCAGAAAAGAGTAAGAGATTTGAGTAAGAGGATTGAGCAAGAGTTAGGAGTGCCGGTGGTTCTACGATCAGAGGTTCTAACTACCCGCCAAGCGTTGGAGCAAGCGATCAAAGTCGGGAAGTCGAAGAAATCCCGCCGGGAGCTGGACGCAATCGCCGCCGCTATTCTTCTACAAGAGCACCTCGACAGCATCCGATAGGATGCTAAGATAAAAAACAACAACCCAATTTCAAGAGAGGAGGAGAACCATGCGCCCCAAGCCTCTGCTTATTATTTTGGGCTCGCTGGCGGTTTTGGGGATGATCTTCACGCTGACTTACAGCCCCCAATCCCTGGACCAATCTTTGGGAAGTTCCCCATCTCCGATCCCTTATTCGGATGGTTCTCCCGCCTTTGCGGTAGGGGGACGGGTGCCGACGGCCAGTTCGGGAAATTCGTATGTTTTCTCGGACTTGGTTGCCCAGATGAAGGCCGGAGAGGTGGAGTCCTTGCAGATTGCCAACCCGACCATCACCGTCAAGGCCATCGATGGCCAGACCCACCGATTCGACTGGCCGCCGGCCGGCGATTTTATCCAGGCGCTGCAGTTCTTCGGGGTAACCGAGGAGCATCTCGCCGCCGTGCGGGTGGAGTATGTTTCGCCCCCGCCGCTCTGGCTCTTCCAATGCCTGGTGCCGCTGGGAATGATCCTGCTGGTGCTTATCTTCCTTAACCGGATGACAAAGGGCTCTGGAGGATCGGGAAGCGGTCCGGGGATGTTCGGCGGAATGGGGTTGAAGCCCAGCCGCGCGAAACAAATCGACGCCGACCAGCCCAAGGTCACCTTCGATGACGTGGCCGGGCTGGTGGAAGCGAAAGAGGAGCTCAAGGAGGTCGTCGAGTTCCTCCAGCACCCCGAGAAGTTCGTCACTCTCGGGGCGCGGATTCCCAAGGGAGTACTGCTGTTCGGAAGTCCGGGATGCGGCAAGACGCTGATGGCGCGGGCCGTCGCCGGGGAGGCCGGGGTGCCGTTCATCTCCATCGGCGGTTCCGAGTTCGTTGAGGTCTTCGTAGGGGTCGGTGCCAGCCGGGTGCGGGAGCTGTTCGACCAAGCTAAAAAGAATGCTCCTTGCATCGTCTTTGTGGACGAGATTGATGCCGTCGGCGGTCAGCGGACTCCCGCGATTGGCGGCGGCCAAGAGCATAACCAGACTCTCAACCAGCTCCTTAAGGAGATGGACGGCTTTGACCAGAACACCAATGTGGTCGTGATCGCGGCGACCAACCGGCCGGAGATGCTTGATCCGGCGCTGTTGCGCTCGGGGCGGTTTGACCGGCGGGTCGCGGTGGATCGGCCCGATATCATCGCGCGGGAGCAGATCTTTGAGGTCCATGTGCGCGGGAAGCCCTTGGGCGACGATGTCGACCTGAAGAAGCTGGCGAAAGCGACCCCCGGCTTGACGGGCGCGGATATCGAGAACGCCGTCAACGAAGCGGCAATCCTCGCGGCGCGGTTCGGTAAGCTGGCGATCGGGATGGCGGAGTTTCGGGAAGGCATTCTGAAGTCGGTGATCGGGCCCGAGCGCCGGTCGCGGACGATCTCTAAGTCTGAGAAGCGAACGATCGCTTACCATGAGGCCGGCCACGCGATTGCGATGCACTTTACCGAAGGGCAAGACCCGATCCAAAAGATTTCGGTCATCTCCCGCGGGTTTTCGCTGGGCTTTACGATGCCGGTGCCGGAGGAAGACCGCAACCTGCTTTCAAAGGGTCACGCGTTTGGGGAGATTGTCGGCCTACTCGGAGGGCGGGCGGCGGAGGAGCTGGTGTTCGGCAAGGATCTGGTGACCAGCGGAGCTTCGAACGACCTTCAGCGGGCGACCGATAATGCCCGGCGGATGGTGACGGAGTGGGGGATGGGAGAGTTCGTCGGCCTGCGCAGTTTGGTTTCTCCTCCGGGTTCCACCGGAATGGAGAACCTGATGCGGGGCGAGCGAACCGTCTCCGAAGAGCTGTCCCGGCAGGTCGATGAGGAGATCAAGCTGATCCTTGGGAAAGCCTACGAACAAGCATATAAGACTCTGGTGGACCATCGCGATCGGCTGGAAGCAGTGGTGGCGCGGTTGCTGGAGATTGAGACGCTTGAGCGGGAAGAGTTTCTCGCGCTCGTTTCCAACGGGTCCTGATGCAAAAATCAGGACCCTTTTTTTTGTTATCCTAATTTTGATGCTTTCTTTGGAAGAAGAAATTCTGCGGCTGGGCGGGGCGCTCCTGATCGGCTTCTTGATCGGCATCGAGCGCGAGATCAGCAAAAAGCCGGCGGGGTTGCGGACCCATATGCTGGTTTCGTTGGCTTCGGCTCTCTTCACGATTCTCTCCATTAGTCCGGCGTTCGGCGGCGGCGCCGCTGATCCGACTCGGATCGCTTCCCAAATCCTGGCCGGAATGGGATTCATCGGCGCCGGGGTGATTATTTCGGCCGGAGGCCACGTGATCGGCGTGACCACCGCCGCTTCCCTCTGGATAACGGCAGCGATGGGAATGGCGATGGGCTTGGGGGAGTACACCTTGGCCTTTGTGTCTATCGGGTTGGTTTTGGTTACCCTCCTCTTCTTCAGATTAATTGAAGGCGTCCTGGGCCAGAAAGAGTAAAGGGAGGCGTTCCGCAGAAACCCTTCAACGGAAGTTTTGCGCAAAGCCCACGAATACCTTAGACTTACTAAGGGACATGGCCAAGATTAAATTTTTACTGACGTTGCTTTTTCTTGTTTTGGCGGCCGCATCCGCATCCGCTTTTATTTTCTACAAGCTTAACCGGCCGATTGCCTCCGAAGGCAAGATGGAAATCACGATTAAATCGGGAGAGTCCGTGCAGGAAATCGGGCAAAATCTGCAGGATGCCGGGGTGATGAATTCGCTTCTCTTCGTTGCCTACGTCCGCTTTAGCAACTTGACCGCTAAGATTCAGGCGGGGAAGTACGAGATTCCGTTGACGCTGACCCCGATTCAGGTAGTAAATTTGCTCCAGCACGGGA
>JBBDZL010000023.1:0-12893 GCA_040900215.1 Patescibacteria group bacterium
CCGGCGGAACCGACAACGGCATCACCGTCACCGGGGACAACGCCCTGATTAAAGACGTTTGGGTGAAGAGCGCGACCGGCCACGGGATTGCTGTTTCCAGTTCCGCTCGGACCCGGATCGACACCTGTGCGATCGAGGATTGCACCCTCAACGGGATCAATATCGGCGCCTCGACGACCCTTTCCACCATCCATCGCTGTATTCTCGCCGGCAACGCCGACGGCGCCGACCTGGAAGGAGCAAGCGTCACCGACAACGTCTTTGAGAACAACCTGATCTACAACAACTCCGGCTACGGGATTGATATCGATGCGGCGGTGGACCGGACCGCTATCCGGCTCCATCACACGCTGGCGCAAAATACTTCCGGCAACATCAACGATGAAAGCGCGACGACCATTTACGACACCGCCGGCGCCGTCGGTCCCGGAGACATCGCCGATATCGCCGACGCGGTCTGGGATGAGCTGATCGCCGGCCACGTCGCCACCGGCAGTACCGGCAAGACGCTGAAAGACACCAAAGTCAAAGCGACCCTCGCCTCCCTGAAGTGATGGTTAGGGTATAGGGGATGGGGTTCAGGGTTTAGAGTCTGGGGAAAACTCCCAACTGAACTCTCAAACTACCAATTTCCTGTTTTTTACTCTCACGACGGACGGTCGTCCAGTCTATGAATTAAAAAAATACTACTCTTACTCTTTCCTACTCTTGTGGAAGACGACCGTCTTCCTTAAGAGTTAAGAGCTTTCTTCCGGGTTTGGACTCTTTAAAGATCTCGTAAGCTTCCTTTCCTGACCAATCCTTCGGAAGAAGAGAGAAAGGGAGCTGGGGATCGTCTTGCAAGATTGCGAGGAAATCCCAGGCGAGGGCGGGGTCCAGAGTTTTCCTCCGATACTTTTTGATAAAGCTCCCGTATTCCTGGTCAAGACGGTCAATCGGATAAATCTTTCTAGCTAGGGTTTGGAAACTCTCTCCTCCTATCATCCCATTCTCCCCAACTTCAGAGATCACTACGTAGCCGGCAATTTTACGGGTGAAAACTAAATCTTGAAGAGTACGGCGCGGGTCGTAGGGGGTTACCCAAACGGAGTCTTGTAATTTTCCACAACCGATTTTTTTGAGCGCCTCCCGCAAGACATTTCGGGTTCGTCGCTTACTCTCAGGGACATCATAGGTGATCAGATAAAGCTTCCCGTCCCAAAGCCTTTTCTCGTCGTAGGACGGAAATAGACTTCTTAATCTCCGCAGGCCCTCTTCGGTAATTTGAGGATTTCCTTGTCCCGTCGGGTATTTGAAATATCCTCGGTTTTCAAGATTCGCCAGTGAACGTGAGACTTGTTGTTTGTTCAGTTCTCGGAGTTCAATGGCTGTCAAAAATTCATCCATCGCGCGCTCGGAGGAGCGCCAAACGTTCCGGCTGCCGTATCCTCCGGTGGAGATTTCAAAACCGGTTAAAAGCTGAAGTAACAGGTAATCTGAAAGAAATCGCAAAGCCCCCCTGGTTTTATCCAGAATTACTTTTTGGACTTCAGCACTTGAAGGCACGGCTTTTTACTTATAACACGGACGGTCGTCCGTCGCAAGAATAAAAACCGCTAAACCCTAGACCCCAATCGATGGGGAATTTGGGAGAGTTTATGGTCTGACTCCCAGTAATATTCTATTCACGAGAAGGGTGGATTCAAAGAGGAAAATCAGGGGGAGAGTGAGCAGCGCCAGCGAGAGCAGGTCGGTCGGGGGGAGGAGGCTGGCGAAGACCAGGCAGATGAAGTAAACCACGGTCCGCTGAGAGGCGACCGTTCGGTAGTTCAAGAATTTAAGCTTCATCAGCGTCGAAAGGATGACCGGGAACTCGAACGCCGCTCCCAGCATGGAAGAAGTGACGATGATCTGCGAGAGCAGGGCGGAGATGTCCAGCAGGTTGGCGATTTCAAGCTCCGTCGATTTTTGGTAGAACAGGCCGATCACATACTTCATCACTCCCACGCCGTAGAAGAACCCGATCGCAAAGAGCAGGATGGCTAGCGGCACCAGCGTCATAATGAGCCGGTACTCCCGCTTCTTCAATCCCGGCCGCAGGAACGAAAACACTTGGTAAAGCACGACCGGCAGGGTGCCGATCAACCCCACCGCCAGCCCGGAACTGAATGCCAAGTTGATGAACTGGAAAGGCGAGGTAAAGGCGATGTTCACCCCTTCCAAACGGAAGATCCGGATGCTGAAGGTGATAATCGGTTCATAGTAAACGAAACCCAAGATCGAAAATCCTAGGAATAAGAAGACAAGGAGGCGCAGCCTCTTCCGAATTTCATCCAAAAAAGGCAGATATTTGTCGATGGCCCCGTCTAAGCCCTCTTCCGGCATTGGTTAAAAATTGGGTTACTCCTTAGCGCTCGCGTTTCGCTTGAACTCGCGGACTCCTTCGGCGACTCCCTTGATGAACTCGGGGAGTTTTCGGGATCCGAAGAAGACGATCAGCATCGTGGAGATCAGAAGTAATTCGGTCAATCCGATCCTGGCAGGCATTAATTTTCACCCCCCTTCGATTTTGATTCTTTGGCTTGTTTAGCCATTTGGGCAAGTTGGGCTACCTCGGCTTGGGCGGCGTCTACCGGCGGCGGTTCCGGCGTTTCGGCCGGTTGGGCGTTGATCGCCTCGGTCACCGGTTTCTTCAGATCCTCGACCGCATCTTTGTATTCCTTTTGGGCTTTCTTAAATTCCAAACTGGCTTGGCCGACGTCCCGGGCGATTTCGGTGGTCTTCTTCCGTCCGAAAACGGCCGAGAGAATGGCGATCAGGATGATAATGGCTTCGGCGGGTCCAATGTTGGCGAACATCTCTAGGGTCAGGATAGCATAGGGGATAGGGTTTAGTTGACGGTTTCTCCCAAAGAAGTTATACTTGGTTTGGTTCGTCTTGATTGGTGGGCTCGCCCCACCCTTTTATTTGCGAAAGCGAATAAAATTAGCGATCGTTAGATCGCGTCATTTTTTTGAGATAGAATAAGGCAATGGCTACAACCGAATTTAGTGCGGCAATCAATCAGCTGGCGGCGGAACGGGGAGTTTCCCCGGAGTCGATCATTGAAGGCGTCAAGCAGGCGCTGGCCGCCGCGTACCGCAAAGACTATGGGGAACCCTCCTTCGCTGAAGCTACGGAGGGCGAGGAGCCCAAGGACGATATTGAAGTTAAGATCGATTTAGGGACCGGTGCGGCCCAGATCCTCAAAAAAGGAGTGGACGTCACTCCGGCCGGCTTTGGCCGGATTGCGGCCCAAACCGCCAAGCAAGTAATTCTCCAGAAGATCCGGGAAGAAGAAAAAGAAGCGATTCGGACCGAATTCAAAGAGAAGGAAAAGAGCATCGTTTCCGGTTCGGTTTTTCGGGTGGATAACGGGGTGGTATTTGTGGACCTCGGCCGGACCCAGGGGATCCTCCCGCCCTCCGAGCAGATTAACGGGGAGCAGTACCGGACCGGGGCGCGGGTGAAGGCACTGGTAAAAGAGCTGCAGGAAGGAACCAGGGGGCCGGAGGTCTTGCTCTCCCGGGCCGACCCCAATTTTGTGACCGAGCTATTCGCGTTGGAAGTGCCCGAAATTTCCCAGGGGATTGTCAAGGTAGAAGCGATCGCCCGGGAAGCCGGCCGGCGGACCAAGATCGCCGTTTCCTCTTCCGAAGAGCGGATTGATCCGGTCGGTTCCTGCGTCGGCCAGAAAGGCGTCCGGGTCCAGGCCGTCACCCATGAACTGGGAGAAGAAAAAGTCGATATCATTCCTTACTCTGCTGATGATGCAACCTTTGTCGCCTCGGCCCTCTCTCCCGCCAAGGTAATTGAAGTCAAGCTCAAGCCTAAGAGCCGGACCGCCGAAGTGGAAGTGCCGGAGGACCAGCTCTCGCTGGCGATCGGCAAAGAGGGGCAGAACGTCCGGCTGGCGGCGAAGCTGACCGGTTGGCGGATCGATATCAAGGGTGCCGGGGCGGTTTTTGCCGAAGGGACCAAGGGATTGGGCCTTCTCGATCAAGGTCTTTCGGCGCGGGTGGCAAAGATTCTGGGGGAGGCCGGTATTGAAAGCGCTGAGCAGCTGAAGGAGAAATCGCTGGAGGAAATAAAGAAGATTAAAGGCCTCGGGCCGAAAGCGTTTGCGGAGGTTGAAAAGATTCTAAGCAAGCTAAAGCCCGCCGCACCGGCTGAACCACAGAAGTCCGAGGAAGCACCTTCCGAAGAGAAGTAGCATGGCTGGCCCACTCTCCTCCCAATTAAAATGGTTAAATCTAAAACAAACAACCAAAAAACTAAGCAACCAGTCCCCGCCAAAGGCGGGTCCGCCTCTGGCGGAAACCAATCGCCCCGCCCGCCCGTCGTAGTCGTTCTCGGTCATATTGACCACGGCAAGACTTCACTTTTAGACGCGATCCGCAAGACTCAAGTCGCCGCCAAAGAAGCCGGCGGCATTACCCAAAAGATTGGGGCTTACCAAGTGGAAACTTCCGGCCGGAAGATTACTTTTATCGATACCCCGGGCCATGAAGCCTTTTCCAAAATGCGGGAGCGGGGTGCTCGGGTGGCAGACGTCGCGGTTTTGGTAGTAGCGGCGAACGACGGGGTCAAGCCCCAAACGGTCGAGGCGATTGCCCACGCCAAGGCGGCCGAAATCCCGCTGGTGGTGGCGATCAACAAAGTGGATCTGGCTTCGCCGCAGGATATCACCAAGGTTAAGGGCCAATTGGTGAAAGAGGGAGTAGTGGTGGAAGACCAGGGCGGGGAGTCTCCGGCGGTGGCGGTCTCGGCGACGACCGGCCAGGGCGTTCCCGAACTTTTGGAAATGATCGGTTTGGTGGCCGATCTGCTGGAACTAAAGAGCGATCCGGCGGGGGAGCTGGAGGCGATCGTGATCGAATCCTCGCTTTCTTCCCAACAGGGTCCGCTGGCGACGCTGGTGGTGAAAAAGGGAACCTTAAAGGTGGGTGATCCGATCTTTGCGGGAGCGGTTGCGGGAAAGGTCAAGGCGCTGATCGACGATCGGAGCCAACGCTTGACTGGAGCTAATCCGGGCGATCCGGTTCAGGTTTTGGGATTTTCGGCGGTGCCGGCGGTCGGGGCAACAGTTAGTAGTCAGGAGTCAGTAGTTAGTAGTAGGGCAGAAGAACCCAGTCGCCCGACTGACCAATTAACCAAACAACCAGACAACCAAACAACCAGCTTGAATGTCATCCTCCGGGCCGACACCCAGGGATCGCTGGAGGCAATTGAGGCGGCTTTAGCCGGCTTGGGTACGGAGGTGAAGCGGATCAACCCGCTGCTTAAAAGCGTCGGCCCGATTGCCGATTCGGACATCCGGCTAGCGGCGGTATCCAAGGGAGTGGTGCTGGGATTCAACGTGCCGGTCGGATCATCGGCCCAGCGGCTGGCGGACGATCTGGGGGTCGGGGTCCGTTCCTTTACCATCATCTATGAGTTGCTGGAGGTGGCGGAAAAGCTGCTCTCCGGCGCCCAAGTGCTGGAGGAAGAGAAGAAAGCGCCGGAGGCGGAGGTGCTAGCAACTTTCACTCTTCACAGCGGCGACGTTGTTGCCGGGGTGAGGGTTTTGAACGGCAAGATCAAGTACCGCGATCGTATTAATGTATTTCGGGGAGCCCCGACGCGCGAAGCGGTCGGGGTCCCGACCGAAGCGTCGGGAGCGGGAGAAGAAGGGCCGGTGCACGAGGGCCGGATCCGCGGGCTAAAGGTCGGGAAAGACGAAGTCCAAGAGGCCAAAGCCGGACAAGAGGCGGGGATTCTAATCAAGCCGGATTTCGAATTCAAGAAGGGCGATCGGATCGTGGTAATCTAGAAAGGGTATAGCGTTTAGGGTGTGGGGTATAGTTAAGAACAAATGGCGAAAAAGAAAACGAGCAAAAAAGAAATTAAAAGGAAAGCGGCCGTAGCCAAAAAGACCGTTAAGTCCGCCAAAGGCGGATCCGCCTCTGGTGGAAAAGCCACAGCACCGAAGGTAACAAAAAAGGCGCCGGCGAAGAAAGAAGGTTTGCCGGGGGAAACCAAAGCCCTGGTGGCGCTCTCCGCCACCCACGAAAAGGACACCGGTTCTCCGGAAGTGCAGGTCGCCCTTTTGACCAAAAGGATCCAGGAGTTGACAGAGCATCTTAAAATACATAAGAAGGACTCAAGTTCTCGGCGCGGGCTTCTGGGACTTGTAAACAAGCGTCGAAAACTTTTAATGTATTTATTAAAGAAGGACGAAAAGAGGTATCAAGTAATTACCGAAAAATTGGGATTAGAGAAATAATAAGCTCTCCTCCTCCCTCTTTGTTTCTTAAGCATGAAAAAATTGATAAAAAAAGAAATTGAATTTGGCGGGCGAACTCTTTCGCTGGAGTATGGCGAGTTGGCCGGCCAAGCGAACGGAGCAGTGCTGGCCCGCTACGGGGACACGGTCGTTTTAGCGACCGCCACCTCCGCCCGCGCCAAAGAAGATATCGGATATTTTCCGCTTTTTGTCGAGTATGTCGAACGGCTTTACGCCGGCGGCATTATCAAAGGTTCCCGGTTCGTGAAGCGGGAAGGCCGGCCCTCGGACGAGGCGATCCTTTCCGGCCGGCAGATCGACCGTTCCATCCGCCCGCTCTTCCCTAAGGATTACCAGGATGAGGTGCAGGTGGTGGTCACGGTTCTTTCGGTGGATCGGGAGAACGACCCCGCCGTTTTGGGGCTGATCGGCGCCTCGGCGGCGCTGTCCTGTTCGGACATTCCTTGGGAAGGGCCGATCGGGGCAGTGAAAGTGGGGCGCTCGGCAGCCGAAAAAGGCCCGGTTGAACTCAAACTTAACCCTACCGCGGCCGAGATGGCGGTTTCGGATTTGGACATGATCGTTTCCGGCAAGGCGGATGAGATTGTGATGGTGGAAGGCGGGGCGAGCGAAATCCCCGAGGAAGAAATCCTGAAAGCGATTGAATTTGCCCAGGCCTCTCTTAAATCAATTATTAAACTGATCGCCGATTTGGCGGAAGAGGTAGGGGCCGAGAAGCAGGAGGTGGCTGCCGATCCCCAGGTCAAGCACATGCTGGAGGACCTGCGCGAATTCGCGCTGGCGCCGCTAAAGGAGCTAGTCGCCAAGCCGGCGGACAAAGAGGCTTTCAGCGAAAAATTTGAGGCCCTTTCCGAAAAAGTCTTTAAGAAATTCGAGGGAACCTACCAAAAAGTGGCGATGGCGACGGGGTTGGGGGAGTTGACCAAAGAGGCCGTCCGGGAGTTGGTGATCAAAGACGGAAAGCGGACCGATGGCCGGAAGCCGGACGAGGTGCGCCCGCTTCACATCCGGGTCGGCGTTTTGCCGCGGACTCACGGTTCGGCGATTTTCCAGCGGGGAGAAACCCAGGTTCTCACCACCGCGACGCTGGGGGCCACTTCTCTGGAGCAAATCTTGGAAGGGCCGGCCGGGGAGACCACCAAGCGCTACATGCACCACTATTTCTTCCCGCCGTTTTCAGTTGGTGAGGTGGGACGAATGATAGGACCGGGCCGGCGGGAGATCGGCCACTCCGCTTTGGCGGAACGGGCGCTGGATCGAATGATCCCGGCCGAAGCCGATTTTCCTTACGCCATTCGCTTGGTTTCGGAGGTACTTTCCTCGAACGGTTCAACTTCCATGGCCGCGACCTGCGGTTCAACCCTGGCGTTGATGGACGCGGGGGTGCCGATCAAATCACCCGTTTCGGGGGTGGCAATGGGCCTCTTCACCGACGGAAAGATTTTCCGCGTCTTAACCGATATCGCCGGAGTGGAGGATCAGTGCGGGGATATGGATTTCAAAGTCACCGGAACGGCAACCGGAGTAACTGCGGTTCAAATGGATATGAAAGTCAAAGGCCTTCCCCACAAAGTGATGGTTGAGGCCCTGGCGGATGCCCGCAAGGCGCGGCTAATGATTTTGGAACAGATGCTGAAAGTGCTTGATAAGCCCCGGGAAAAGCTCTCCCAGTATGCGCCGAAGGTCGCCACGATCAAGGTCCCGATCGAAAAGATCGGCGAAGTGATCGGTCCCGGGGGCCGGATGATCCGCCGGTTGACTGAGCAGACGGGAACCGAGATCGATATTGACGATGACGGAACAGTGAACATTTCCGGCCCAGACGAGGACAAGGTTCAGGAAGCCCGGAAGCTGGTGGACGACCTGACCCGGGAAGTAACGGTCGGGGAGATCTTTGAAGGGACCGTCCAGCGGATCATGGATTTCGGCGCCTTTGTCGAAATCCTGCCGGGCAAAGAGGGGATGGTTCATGTTTCGGAGCTATCCTACACCTTTGTCGCCAAGCCGACCGATGTGGTTAATATCGGCGATAAAGTCAAAGTGAAAGTAATCGAGATTGATCAGATGGGCCGGATCAATTTGTCCAAGAAAGCGCTGGAAAAGCCGCCGGAGGGATACCAAGAGAGGCCCCGTGAGGAGCGCGGTCCTTCGGGCCCCCGTTCCGGTTTCGGCGGCCGGCCCCCATTTCGAAGAGGTCCTTCATCCCGTCGGCCGGGTGGCGATTATCCGCCGCGCCGGTCCGGGGGATTTGGCAGCAGCCGGGAAGGCGGTTATCGCCCTTCCTTCGGCGGCGGCCGTCGTTAAGATCGCATGAGTAGTAAGAAAGAAGAACTCCTCGCCCAGATTGAACGGGCGGTCAAAACCTGTCACGGCTGCCGCCTTTGGCGCACCGCTACCCACGCCGTCCCCGGAGAGGGAAGTTTTAGGGCCGAAATCATGTTTGTCGGCGAAGGCCCCGGCTATCACGAGGACAAGCTGGGCCGGCCGTTTGTCGGCCGGGCCGGAAGCCTGTTGGACCGCCTGCTTTCCCGCCATGGGTTTAAAAGGGAGGATGTTTTTATTGCCAATGTCGTCAAGCACCGTCCTCCCGAAAATCGGGCCCCGATGAAGGATGAAGTGCGGGCTTGCCTGCCGTTTTTGATCCAGCAGATTAAAGTCGTCAACCCCAAGATTATTGTGCCGCTGGGCCGATCGGCGCTGGAGGTTTTCATGAAGGATAAGCTGATCGGTGAGATGCACGGAAAGGGGTTCAAGGCCGGCAATCGGATTATCTTTCCGCTCTACCACCCGGCGGCGGCGCTGCGCTCTCCCTCGGTTTTGCGGATTCTGGAAAATGATTTCCGCAACCTGCCGAAGATTATCCGGGGCGAGCTTCTGCCGGTAGAAATAGAAATTGCCAATGGCGATAAGAACCAAATGAAGCTAATATAGAATATGAATGGACAGAACCAACCACAAATGAATAGCAAGGGAGGAGAAAAAATGAGCCTGAGGTTTATCCCTTTGGGTAGCATGGGCGAAGTAACCAAGAACATGTACGTCTACGAAACGCCCAACGATCTGGTGATTATTGATTGCGGCATCGGTTTTCCGCCGGAAGACCAAGGTGCTCCTGAGAACACGCTGCTGATTCCGGATTTTTCTTACATCATATCTCATCAGAAGAAGCTGCGGGCGCTGATAATTACGCATGGCCACGAGGACCACATCGGGGCGATTCCCTACCTTCTCAAGAAGGTAAACGTGCCGGTTTACGCTGCTCGCCTGCCGGCCGGAATGATCCGCGAGAAGCTTAAAGAGAAAGGGCCCAAGAAGGCCGACATTCGGGAGGTCAGCGACGGCCAGCTGGTTAAGCTGAGCCGGGATTTTTCCTTCGAGTACATTCGCTTGACCCACTCCATTCCCGATACAATGGCGATCGCCCTCTCAACCCCGCTGGGAGCGGTGATCCACACCGGCGATTTCAAACTGGATCCGACGCCGCTGGACCGCCGGCTCGCCCAATTGGGAAGGATTGAAGAATACGGCCGAGAGGGAGTATTGCTCTTGGCTTCTGATTCCCTGCGGTCGGAGCGGGAAGGGAGTTCGCCCTCCGAGCGGATTGTCGGGGAGGCCTTCTACCGAGAGATTCAAAAGACGCGCGGCCGCGTCTTTGTGACGATGTTCTCTTCCGATATCTCTCGGGTTCAGCAGGCGATTGATGTGGCCGTCGCCCTGGGGCGGAAGGTGACGCTGGCGGGATTATCGTTGGAAAAGAACGTGATGGTCGCCCGGGAATTGGGATATTTAACCATTCCCCAGAAGCACGTGCTTGACAACGCCAAGCTCAAGAAGCTGCCGGTTTCCGAACAGTTGATTCTGGTTTCCGGTTCGCAAGGACAGTCCAATTCGGCGCTGGCCAAAATGGCCCGCGGCGAGCACCGGGCCTTCAAGATCGGGCAGGGCGATTTGGTGATTTTCTCTTCCGACCTTATCCCGGGGAACGAAGACCGGGTCCGCCACGTCCAAGAGGACCTGCGGTCGGCAGGGGCTAAAGTGCTCTATCTGGAGGAGATTCCCGAGATTCACGTTTCCGGCCACGGCTACGCTGAGGACCTGAAGCGGATGATCCAATCGGCGCATTCGCAATACATCGTGCCGATTGGAGGGACGGAAGCGTCAATGAAGGAATACGCCAAGCTGGCAAAAGGCTTTAACTACCACGATGACCGGCTCTTCATCCTGGAGAGCGGCCAAGTGCTGGAGTTCTACCCCTTCGAGAATCGGGTCGCGGTCCGCCGCGCCGAGAAGATCAACCTGCGGGAGTTCTCCGTCGTGCAGGATTAAAGTTGATTTTTCAGATTTTAGTCCTATAATAGAAGAACATCATTTCGGTTAGTCGCGTCAAACGCGACCAAGGAGAAGAGACTATGCTGTGTTCGAGCTGTTACTATCTGATGACCGGCCAGCAGTCGCCGACCGGCCATAAGTGGTGCGGTTGGATGGGCGGGAATCCCACCCCGGGAAATCCCAACCGCTGCCGCCCCATGCCGCTGAAACAGCAGCGGGTTCCGGAGGGACTCGTGATCGCGCGTTCGTCCCGCGTCGTGCCGGTTGCCGAGCTTGCGAATGAAAACGCGGTTCACGGCGACCAGGTCGGTGAGAGCGGCTATCAGAGTTTCTGATCGTCCCAAGCGGTGGTTGCTTAATTGCACCCACCGCTTTTTATTTTTGGACTCGGGTACCGCTTTTCTCGGAAACGCCTATCTCCGCTTGCTAGCGGAGCGGCTCGCCCTCGTCCCGTCGGACTGCGGGATGTTCCTCCAAAATGGTGCCCTGCGTCCTTCGGTTGCGCTTTCTAGAAATCCCGCACCCTATACCCTTCCCATATCCTGTAGTAATTGACGAACGGCCATTCCCGTGGTTTAATTAAGTTAGCAAATCTAGATAAGAAGCCACCGCCTTCGGCGGGGTCCCGCTAGAAGCGGGAAGAGGAGAAGATCCCGTGTCGCTTCGACGAGTCCTGTCCGTTTTCTCGTATTTCGTAGGATTGGGCCTGTTGGCGCGGCTCTGGCCAAAGCGCTACCAAGTTGTTCCGTATTGTCCCGAAGATCACCACCGTGGTTCGATTCAGCTTCGCCACCATCCAAAGGTGCCGTGCGATGTCGCCCTTTGGGTTGCTGAGCGGGCTCAGGTTCTCTGGGACCAGCTTCGGGAGGGCTTTCCCAAAGAGACGGAGGAGGAGTTCGAACTCCATGTTATCTGGGATCCTCACCGCGGCCCTGGTTTCAAGCCGATGAACAAACCGCGGGCGGAGATCAACATGGCTTGCTTCTTCATCGAGATCACGCACCCCGGCTTCGAATTCCAGGAACGCTACTTGCGGGGGACATTGGCCGAAGAACTGCACCATATCGTCCGCGACCGGCGCTTTGGATCCGAACCCTACACGTACCGCGGAGAGCCGGACAGCGACCATCTGTGGTTGGAAGAACTTCTCCACTACTCCCTCCATGACTTCGAGTTCGAGGCGCTCCGGTTCTGCGTCCGCGCGACGGGCGATCGAGCCGAGCTTTTAGAGAGGGTAGAGGAGCACCGGCGGCGGAGGGGAAGAACGGTTTGAGTTTCGAGGATTGCCCAGCACTTGGAAAAAAAGTGCTGGGCGAAACCCCGGGACTTGAGCAGGACCGGTTCTTGGAAGATCCCCGACAGGGGCTTTTAGCTCTCGTCGGGGCCAAGGATTTGTTGGCGATATATTAGCACGTTATCGTTGTCAAATCCTTGGCCCTTGCGTCCGCTTAGGGCGGATGTTATACTATAAGATAACATCGCGCATTCGGCGCGAAATCAAATACTCCCGAAAGGGAAAGGAGCAAGAGATGACCGCGAACGCAACGTTCAAGGTCGGGGACCGCGTCAACGTCGACAAGCAGCCGGATGTTCCGGTCGTGGCGTTGCGCTGTGCCATGTGCGCCGCCGCCGCCGGCATCGAGGTTGAGAAGCTGTCGGCCGTCCCCACCCCCGAGACCCGCGTCTGGGTTCCGGCGTTCTTGAAGCGCTGGATCCCCAGGTGGGAGCGGGAGAAGTACATCTCTCTCGAGGAGGCGATCGAGAGGGAGCCGGCCTTCGCCGCTCTGACGATGGAGCGCAACGGCCGGACCGAGGCGCGGCGGGTCTGCGCCGGCCACGGGAAAGAGCTCCGGACCGCCCGGATCTGGACGGACCGGCTCTTCGAGGTCAAGCAGCGGCAGGCTGCCGCGGCCGAGAAGAACGCGACCGAGAGTTTCAGCTCAATCGCGTCCATCCTGGCCGGCAAGCAGGCCCAGTCAGCCGCCGAGTCCCAGGGCGAAGAGCCCGAAGACGACGGCGCCGGCGCCCAGGCCCGAGCGGAGCAGGAGGATGTCCAGCGCAAGCTGGCCGCCGCCGCCGCCGAACGGACCGGGGAAGCCGCCGATCCCAAGCCGAAGAAGGGCAAGGGTCGGAAGGCCGACGCCAAGGATTCGACCAAGGGTCGTTCCAAGTCCAAGCTCGATGCGGAGATCGCCGAAGCTCTCGATGGTTCCAACGAACCGTTCGAGAACTGACCGATCGCTGCCGCCAGGCCCCGATT
>JBBDZL010000024.1:0-1804 GCA_040900215.1 Patescibacteria group bacterium
GCGCCCCCTTCCATCCCCGCGGAATCAAAGTAATGTTCGGGGACGGGACCGTCGCTCGCGTTCAGCGACTGACCCCTCCGGAAAAGAAAGTCGAAACGGAGCCGAATCCTCCTACGGCGGAGGATCTTCGTTAAATGGCCGCTGATCACAAGAACTAAGGAAGGCCTTCGGAAGGCAATTTCCACCGCCTCGGTAAATAAGTAAGCCTCAACCCTAACTGGGGGGTGCTTTGGTTTGATCTTCAAAGATCTAGGAAATTAGAGGATTAGAATTACCAGCGACCGCCTCCGCCCCCGCCCCCGCGGTTATCAAACCGGGGCCTTTCTTCTCGAGGTCGAGCGACGTTAACTACAATTCTTCGTCCGTCTACTTCGGTGTCGTTTAACTTCTTAATTGCCTCGTCGGCATCGGCGTCTTTCTCAAACTCGACAAAGCCGAAACCCTTACTCTGTCCGGTTTCCCGGTCCGTAATGACGGCGGCAGAGGAAACAATTCCCACTTCCGAAAACATCTGCTCCAGCTTCGAATTGTCTACGCTATAAGGAAGTCCTCCTACGAATAATCTTTTAGCCATTTAGTATCACCCCCTCTCGCATTCACATATTATCGGTCATCGATTGGCAATTAGCAAGTGGGGGCGTTCTTAGGAACGAGAACGGTAATATTTTTTGCCCTTGAGCTTTTCGGGCAAGAGACTCTCCTTTGCGTACTTTTCGTATCCCTTTCCGTAGCCGAGTTCCTTCATCAGCTTAGTGGGGGCGTTGCGGATGGAGAGCGGTACCGGCAGGTTGCCGTGCTTCTTGACATCGCCCAAGGCCTCCATATAGGCATCGTAGGCGGCGCGGTCTTTCTTAGCGAGGGCCAGATAGACCACCCCGTGGGCGAGATTCTCTTGGCATTCGGGATAGCCGATCGTTTCGCAGGCCCGGAAGACCCCGTTGGCAACGACGAGGGCGGTGGGCTGGGCCATCCCGATATCCTCGGAAGCGAAGACCACCATTCGGCGGGCAATAAAGAGGGGGTCCTCGCCGGCCGCTACCATCCGGGCGAGGTAGTAAAGGGCGGCGTCAGCATCGCTCGCCCGCATGCTTTTGATGAAGGCGCTGATGGTGTTGTAGTGCTCTTCGCCGGCTTGGTCATAGCGAAGAAACTTGCTCTGAAGAGCGTTTTTGAGGTTGGCCAGACTAATCCCCTTATAAAGGCGGCCGGTGGCCTCCAACAGGTTCAGCGTCTGGCGGGCGTCGCCATTGGCGAATTGGATCAAGAAATCTTCGGCGTCTTTTTTGAGCTTCGGAGCTTTTAGCTCCTTCAACCCCCGCCGAATGACTTCGCGCAAGTTCTCTTCGGTGAGCGGTTCGAGAACGAAAATCTGGCAGCGGGAGAGGAGCGGGGAGATCACTTCAAAGCTGGGATTTTCGGTGGTCGCGCCAATGAGGGTGAGCGTTCCGTCTTCCACGTAAGGAAGCAGATAGTCCTGCTGGGCTTTGTTGAAGCGGTGGAGTTCATCAAGAAAAAGAACAATTTTCTGCGAGGAACCTTGGGCCAGCTTCACGATCTTTTTGACATCCTCCTTCCCGGCGGAAACCGCCGAGAGGCCGAAGAACTGGCCGCCAATCTCATTCGCGATCACCCGCGCCAGCGTGGTTTTTCCGCAGCCGGGCGGGCCCCAGAGAATCATCGAATGGATTTTTCCTCCTTTTATAGAGAGGGCAATCGGCTTTTCCCGGCCGACGAGGTGCTCCTGGCCGATGAATTCTTTTAGGGTTTGAGGGCGGACCCGCTCCGCTAAAGGTTTATCCATCTA
>JBBDZL010000025.1:0-7871 GCA_040900215.1 Patescibacteria group bacterium
TGGTACCCCCGCAGGGAATCGAACCCTGGTACACGGCTTAAAAGGCCGTTGCTTTACCACTAAGCTACGGGGGCTCGGTGTCCAGCATCGCGTCAAAGACCGTGATTAATTTTAACAGAGAGGGATTAAAATTCCGTAATGTTCGGAAAATGTTCAATCTCCGCTTCCCCCGAATCCGGCTCGATCACCGCAACGGCATCGATGCGCGCCGCCTCCCGATTCAAGTTCTTGGAAGAGAGATAAAATTGGGCCGCCCGCTTCAGTGTCCGGAGCTTAAAGTAGTTGATCGCCCCCAGCGGCCCGCCGAAGAGCTTCGCTGAACCGCCGCCCCGCGTCTTGACCTCCACAAAAACCAGCGTGTCCCCATCCCGCATCACTAGATCAATTTCGCCCCAGCGCGGGGTTTTGAAATTCTTCTCAATCGGCTTAAACCCCTTATTTTCAAGGAATTTTCGCGCCGAATCTTCACCCCAACTTCCAGTACTCACTTCAACTTGGTCTTTTGTTCTCGGAGATGATAAAGCTTTGACCGGCGGAAATCGCCGCGCTTGGTGACTTCAATCTTTTCGATCTGGGGAGAGGCCAGCGGAAAGATTCGCTCTACCCCGATTTTTAAGGAAGCGATCTTCCGAACGGTGATCGTCTTCGAGATCCCCGCTCCCTTTTGGGCAATTATCATTCCCTCGAAAGGCTGGATCCTTTCCTTACCCTCTTCTTGGATGCGATAGAAAACTTTGACGGTGTCCCCGGGCCTAAAACCCGGGACTTTTGATCCTTCCTGAGCTTCCATTAGACTTTGATGCTAACACGCTTCTTCAAGAGTTGAAAGGTAAGTTTGTCCCCAACCAGGTCCACCATCACGGCCGAACCTTCCTTGTATTCTCCGGAAACGACCGCGTTGGAGACCGGGTTCTCAATCTCGCGCTGGATCAGGCGCCGCAAAGGACGCGCTCCCAGATCGGGGTCGAATCCGCGCTTCGCCAAGAAGTTGCGGGCTTTGGGGGAAACTTCCAGCTTGATCTCCTGGGAGGCCATCAGCTTGGCGCTTCTTTCGACCAGCAAATCGGTAATCTTGCGCACTTCGGCCTCGGTCAGGGGGTGGAAAACAACCACCTCGTCGATCCGGTTCAAGAACTCCGGCCGGAAGCTCTTTTGGAGGTTGGTCATCAACTCGTCCTTAATCTCCTCGAAACTCCGGCGTTTCTCACCCGCTCCCCCAAACCCGACTCGGGCTTGCGAAATTAGGCTCGTGCCGACATTGGAAGTTAGGATCACTACCGTGTTCTTGAAGTCCACTTTCTTGCCGTGGGCATCAGTCAACCGGCCGTCCTCCAGGATTTGGAGAAGAATGTTAAAGACATCGGGATGGGCCTTCTCAATCTCATCAAAGAGAATCACCGAGAAGGGTTTGCGCCGGACCACTTCGGTCAACTGGCCCCCCTCTTCGTAGCCGACATACCCGGGCGGCGATCCGACCAAGCGGGAAACGGTGTGCCGTTCGCCGTATTCGGACATATCCAGCCGAATCATCAAATTCTCGTCGCCCCAAAGAGCTTCAGCCAGCGCTTTAGCAAGCTCGGTCTTGCCCACTCCGGTCGGGCCGAGGAAAATGAAGGAGCCGATCGGCCGGCCGGGGTCCTTCAATCCGGCCCGAGCCCGCCGAATCGCGGCCGAAACGGCCGAAACCGCTTCGTCCTGGCCGACGATCCTTTCATGCAAGCGCTGCTCCAGTTTGGTTAAGCGCTGCCGTTCGTCCTCGGAAATGTCCTCCACCGGAATTCCGGTGATCGAAGCCACTACCTTGGCAATATCTTGATCGCTGACTTGAGGAATGGACTCCACCGCCGCCGGGGCAGCGGCCCCTTCCAACCGGCGGGAATAAAGATTGGAAAGCTCCTCAATCTTTTCCATCTCCGCCAGGGTCTTCCGCGGCTTATCCTGCAGCCGCTCCAGTTCCCGGGAAACTTGAGAAACCTGGCCGGCGGCGGCCGGGACCGCGGTTTCCAACCGCTTTTTTGCACAGGCTTCGTCGACCAAATCAATCGCCTTGTCGGGGAGGAAACGGTCGGAAATGAACCGGTCGGATAATTCGACGGCGGCTTTAAGCGCCTCGTCCGAAACCCGAACTCGATGGTGTTCTTCGTAGCGCGGCCGCAAGCCCTTGAGGATTTCCAACGATTCGTCCCGAGTCGGTTCGGATACCATTATCGGCTGGAACCGCCGCTCCAGCGCCCCGTCTTTCTCAACGTGCCGCCGGTATTCGTCCAGCGTAGTGGCGCCAACGCATTGCAGCTCCCCCCGCGCCAGCGCCGGCTTGAGCATATTGGAAGCGTCGATCGCCCCCTGGGCCGCCCCGGCTCCCACAATCGTGTGCATTTCGTCAATGAAAATAATAATTTCTCCTTTGGCTTTAGTAACCTCTTCCAAAGTCTTCTTCAACCGCTCTTCAAACTCGCCCCGGTGGGAGGCCCCGGCCAGCATTAGCGCCAAATCCAGCGAAACAATCCGCTTGCCCCGCAAGGCCTCGGGGACGGTTTCGTCCACGACCCGCTGGGCCAAGCCTTCCACAATCGCGGTCTTGCCGACCCCCGGATCGCCGATTAGGACCGGATTATTCTTGGTTCTTCGAGAAAGGATATGAATCACCCGCTCGATCTCGGCCTGCCGGCCGATGACCGGGTCGAGCTTACCCTGGCGAGCCAGTTCGGTAATATCGCGGCCGTATTGGTCCAAAAAGGAAGTCTGCCGGCGCCCGCCGCTCTGGAATTCCTCCGCACAAACCTCGCAAAGATAAATAATGGATGGCCGGCCGTCAATCAGCTGATGGGTTTGAAAAACGGCCTGCCTTTTTCCGCAGTTTTCGCAAATCATTACCTAAAGTTTAAACAACAACTTAGCAATGTCAACTATCGTCTGCTAGAGCGGTCGTCAATGCTCCCAAACGTCGGAGATGACCACCTCCGCTTTCACCGGTACTTTCTTTAAGAGTTCCCGCCCGGCGCGCTCCATCTCTTCTTGAACAATTTTAGCAGTTTGCTTCGCCTCTGCCTCCCGGGCCTCGACCACCACCTCATCGTGGATGGTGTGGATCGGAATGGAACTAAGGCCATTCTGCCGAATCTTTTCCCGAATATAAACCAGCGCCGCTTTAGTCATGTCGGCGGAAGCCCCTTGGATCGGGGTATTCTTCCCCTGGCGCTCGATGTAGGAAATCTGGCGGTCATAGTTCGGATCTTCCGGATCGATCCTCTCGTAGTAGCGCTTACGGCCGCCCAGAGTGGTGCTGTAGCCGCGACGGACGGAATCCCGGGCGACACCGTCCAACCAAGCCTTAACCCGATGGTACTGGCGAAAATACTTGTCCAACAGCCGCTTGGCCTCCTCTTCCCCTACCCCCAACTGAACCGCCAAAGACCTCGCTCCCCGCCCGTACATCAGGCCGAAGTTAATCGATTTGGCCTGGAATCGCCGCTCTTTGGTCACCTGGTCTTGCGGGATTCCGAACATCTGGGAAGCAGTCAAGGTATGCAAGTCCACATCGTCCTTAAAGGCCTTCATGAAAACCGGATCCTCGGAGAGCTCGGCCATAATCCGCAGCTCGATCTGCGAGTAGTCCGCAATCACCAGCTTGTGGCCGGGGGAAGCGATGAAGCAGCTCCGAAACATCGAATCGGTCGGGATCTGCTGGAGGTTGGGGTTCGAACAGGCAAACCGCCCGGTGTCGGCGCCGATCTGCATGTAATCGGGGTGGATCCGGCCGGTCTTGGGGTTAATCTTCTCCAGCAGGTTATCCCCGAAGGCGCTGATGATCTTCTCGGACTCGCGGTATTCCAGCAGCAGCTTGGCCAAAGGGTGGTTGTAGCGGGCCAGGATCTCCTCGCCGGTGGAGGGAAGGTCCAGGCCGACCCGCCGAAAGGCCTCCAGGATTTGGGAGGGGGAGTTAAGATTGACCACGTTGGCATGGTTGCCAAAGAGGTCCTTCTGGGTGGATTTGGAGTAGGGCCGGAGCTCTTCCTGGACTTTTTGATCGATTTCTTTCGCCTTCCGGCGGTACTCGGAGATCACCTGGCGCCAGCGCTCCACATCAATCAAAAAGCCGCGCAGCTCCATCTCGGCCACAACCGGAACCAACCGAAACTCCAGCGAAGCGATTTTCGCCAAATTCTCCTTCTGAAGTTGGGCTTTCTGGGCTTCATAGATCGGAAACAAAACCAGCACATCCGTGGCCGAATAATCCAACTGCTTTTTGGTGAAGTCCCGCAGATGGTGCTCGAAGGTTTCCCGGACCTCCTTGGCCAGTTCCAATTCCAAGTATTTCCGCGCCAGCGCTTTGAGAGACAGGTCCCCCAACTTGGTTAGCCCGCAGGTCAGGACCCGCTCCGCCAGCATCGTGTCAAAAAGGTTGACGATCTCGACCCCCGCCAGCTCCTTCAGCATCCCGTAATCAAACTTGGCGTTCTGGGCCAGCTTCAGGATCTTCTCATCCCCGAGAACGGTTTGAAACGGGCGGAGGTCGAGGTGGCGGGCATCAAAGAGGTAGGCTTGGCCGGGCACCGCCAGCTGAAAAAGAAGCAATTTGGCCTGGTGAGGATCCAGGCTGTTGGCCTCCGAGTCCAGCGAGATAATGGGAGCTTTCTCCAGCTCCTTGGCGATCTCGTTCAGCCGAGCCTGGTCTTCAACCAACTCGTAGCTAGATTTTTCCGCCAGAGGCGGATGAAGTTGAAGTTCTGGCATGAATTAATCTTTCAAGCAATTCTCTCCCCTCCTGGGGATTAACTTTCCCACCGGTTTCTTTCATCAGCCGGCCCAAAAGAAACTGCAGCGCATTCGGCTTGCCTTTCACATAATCCGCAACCGCAGCCGGGTTGTCAAGCAAAATTTTCTCCGCAATGGAAGCCAGTCTCTCTCCCGACAAAGTTTCCTTGGCCATCTTCTGCCGATAGAGCGTTAGGATCTTTTCTTTACCCAATTCCAATGGGTTGCCAAAGCGTTTGTTGACCAAAATATTGGCCAAATCTTTGACCGAAACCTCGGATCTTAGTTCCTCAAAAAGGGCCGACAGCGGCCGGTCTTGGATCAAAACCTCGACGTATTGAGAAGGAACTCCCGCCGCCTGATAATCCGCGCGCTTATCCTTCGGAGTGGCAACTCCTTCCCCGGCCACCAGGACCGCCTTGGTGATCGGCGGAAGGTCGGGCTCGGGGAAATAGCGGTAATCGAAGGCTTCTTCTTTGCGCCGTTGGGAAACCGTGATCCGACGCTTCTCGTCGTAGCCTCGCGTCTCCTGGTCCACCGCCCCGCCTTTCCCCAAGATATCCCGTTGGCGGGAAATCTCGGCCGTCAGCGCTTTTTCCAAAAAGGCAAAAGAGTTAATGTTCTTGAGCTCGACTTTATACGGCGGGAGTTTCTTCTCCCCCGCCCGCCGGAGGGAAATGTTAGCTTCCAACCGCAGGGAACCTTTTTCCATGTCCGCATCGGAAATCTCCAAGTGGATCAGCAAAGTCCGCAGCTCTTTTAAGAACTTGGTCACCTCTTTCGGGTCGGAAAACTCCGGCTCGGTCACAATTTCGATCAGCGGTACGCTGGAACGGTTGAAATCCACCAGCGTCACCCCGCCTTCATGAAGCATTTTCCCGGTGTCTTCCTCCAAATGAACCCGAGTGATGCTAATTCCTTCCAACGTCCCCTTCGCCCCGACCGGAACCGCATACTGGCTGATTTGGAAACCCTTAGGGAGGTCGGGATAGAAATAGTTCTTGCGCTCGAACTGGGAGAAATCGGCGATCCGGCAGCCCAGGGCTTGCGCCAAGACCACGGTCTTCTCCAGCGCCAGCCGGTTCGGCACCGGCAGAGCGCCCGGCAAGCCCAAACAAACCGGGCAGACGGCCGAGTTCGGTTCTCTTCCAAACACATCGGCCGGACAGCCGCAAAACATCTTGGACTTGGTTTTGACTTGGGTGTGAACCTCGAGCCCGATGACGGGCTGGTAGCTGATTAGTTGATTAGTTGATTGGTTCATTTTGTTTCTTCAAAATGCTAGGTCGTTTCTTCGGCCGTCCATTGGTCTATTTTTCATATCCGAACGCCCAGAGATTGGAAACCCCGCTTGAATTTCTCCAAAACCTCCCGCGCCACCAGCACCGAGAGATCAAAGTTCGGATCGTGCACCAGCGCGTTGCGCATCTTGTGGGCATCCCAAAGCCCCTGGTAAACCTCGCGGGAAAAGGAACGGTCGGCATTCTTAAGCCGCTCCCCCATCGCCTCCCCGGAGGAAACCTGCATCAGGGCGTAATCCAAGAGCTTGTCGGCAGCGATCACCGCTTCCTTAAGGGCGCTCGGCCGGCCGTCTTGGATAAGCTGATCGATTCGAGCCCAATCGTTCTCAATTTTGCTCTTGTCGAACGGCTTTAGGATCCCCGCCGAAGGACGGGCCGGCGGGCGGCCGAAGAAACTTTCAATTATTCCCATTTTCCCTCCTCAACCAACTCCCCCACCCGGAGGAGCAAATCCTCCGAAAACTTTGGCCCGATCAGCTGCACCCCGACCGGCAGCTTGCCATCGGTTCCCGCCGGCACCGCCAGCCCCGGCAAGCCGGCTAGGTTGGCCGGGATGGTGAAGATGTCCGAGAGGTACATCGAGAGCGGGTCCGACTTTTCCCCAATCTTGAAAGCAGTGGTCGGGGTGGTCGGCGCCAGGATCACGTCCACCTTTTGAAAAGCGGTGGAGAAATCGCGGGCAATCAGCGTCCGGGCCTTGGCTGCTTGCAGGTAGTACTGATCGGCATAGCCGGAGGAAAGGGCGAAAGTCCCCAGAATGATCCGTCTCTTCGGCTCCGGCCCAAAGCCCTCCCCCCGCGACCGAAGATAGAGTTCCTGCAAATCCTTTGATCGGGCTTGGTAACCAAATCGGATACCGTCGAAACGGGCCAGATTGGCAGAGGCCTCCGCCGGCGTGATCAGGTAGTAGACCGCCAAACCGTAGTCGGTGTGGGGCAGAGAGATATCTTCGATCACTGCCCCGTTCTTCTCCAAATAATCCGCTACCTGCCGTACCCGATCGGCGACCGCTTTGTCCAACCCCGCCCCGAAGTATTCCTTCGGAATCCCGACTCGGAGCTCCTCAATCCTCTTACTCTCACTCTTACTCTGAACTGGCTTAACGGTGGTGGCGTCGGAAGGATCCTGGCCGCGGATCACTTCAAAGAGCAGGCGGGCGTCGGCCACCGTCCGGGCCAGCGGCCCAACTTGGTCCAGCGAAGAAGTTAAGGCAATAATTCCGTAGCGGGAAACGGCGCCGTAGGTCGGGCGCAGCCCCACTACCCCGCAGAAAGCCGCCGGCTGGCGAATTGATCCGCCGGTATCGGTTCCCAGCGCCGCCGGCGCCATCCGAGCGGCGACGGCCGCCGCTGAACCGCCGGAGGATCCGCCCGGGACCCGGGAGGGATCATGGGGATTCTTGGTTACCCCGTAAGCCGAGTTCTCGGTCGAAGAGCCCATCGCAAACTCGTCCATATTGGTCTTGCCCAAAACAAACGCCCCCTCGGCGAGCAGCCGCTCGACCACGGTTGCGTTGTAGGGAGGAAGATAGTCTTCGATGATCTTGGACCCGGCGGTGGTGCGCAAGCCCTTGGTCGAGATATTGTCCTTCAGCGCCAACGGCACGCCGAGGAGCTTCCCTTCCCCTCCCGGCCTCACGGCCTTCGCCGCCGCCAAGGCCTCCTTGGCAAAAACGGAGATGAAGGCGTTCAGCCGGGGCTCTTCCTTCTCAATCCGCTGAAGAAAAGCCTGCAGGACCTCGACCGGGCTGAATTTTTTGCTTTTTACCCCTTGGGCCAGCTGCTCCAGGGAGAGAATGGTCAGATCGTTGGTCAT
>JBBDZL010000025.1:7971-11890 GCA_040900215.1 Patescibacteria group bacterium
TTTTTACCCCTTGGGCCAGCTGCTCCAGGGAGAGAATGGTCAGATCGTTGGTCATAGGACTTTCGGGATCTCAAAGAACTTCCCCCGCCGGCGGGGGGCATTCGCCAACGCCTCTTCCGGCCCGAGCACTCTCTCAGACTGGACCTCGTCCTCGCGGACGGCGTCGGTCAGGCCGGTAGTTTGGAAAGTTGGTTCGACTTTATCGAGATCGAGTTCACCGAGCTTCGCCACGTGGGAAAGCACATCGGCCAGCTGCTGCGAAAACCGCTTTTTCTCCTGATCGGTGAGCTTTAGCCGGGCGAGCTGAGCGAGGTATTCAACATCAATTGCGGGAGTCTTCGGCATCTTTTTAAAGTTAGCACACTCACCCTTTTAAGCGGCGCGGAGGCGGCGGATCCGCTCTTCCACGGGAGGGTGGGTGGAAAAGAGATTTACGAATAATCCGGTAGTGAGGGGGTTTTTGATGTAGAGGTGGGCGGTCGCTTCGGAGGTGTGGCGGAAGGGAGTCTTGTCGGCGGCGATCTTCTCCAGCGCCCGGGCCAACCCTTCCGGGTAGCGGGTCAGCAGGGCGCCGGAAGAATCGGCCAGGTACTCCCGCTGTCTTGAGATCGCCAGCTTGATCAGCTGGGCGATGATAGGTGAAAGGATCGCCAGGGCCAGTCCAATCAAAATCAAGATCCCGGCGCCGCTGCCCCGCCCGCCTCGGCGGGAACCGCCCCAGCGGGAACTGCGCAGAAAGATGTCCGCAATCATCACCAACGAGCCGGCCAAGACTGCCGCCAGCGTCATCGCCCGAATGTCGTAGTTCTGGATGTGGGAGAGCTCGTGGGCAATGACCCCCTCCAGTTCCTCGTTCTCCAAGTTCTCCAGCAGACCCCGGGTCACCGCCACTACCGAGTGATTCGGATCCCGGCCGGTCGCAAAGGCGTTCAGCGCCGGCTCCTCCATGATGTAGATCTTGGGCAGCGGCAGGCCGGCCCCGATGCAGAGATTCTCGATAATCCGGTAGAGGTAGGGGTTGTCTTTCTTCTCGATTGGCCTAGCGCCCGAGATCGCCAGAACGATATTGGCGGAAAAGAAATAGGAAATCAGCGAGTAAAAAACGGTGAAGACGAAGGCGATCACCGCCCCGGCATAAGCATCGCCGGAATAGGCTCCCAAAACATAGCCCAGGAAGATCACCACCAAAAAAGTGAAGAAGAACAGGAAAAACGTCCGCCTTCGGTTTTGCGCAATCTGCGAATACAAAGTCATCGAACCCTAGAATTTAACCTCCGGCTTCTCTTTTTCCTCGGCTCCGGCCTCGAAGAAATCGGCCGGCTTGAAGCCCAGCGCCGATGCCACCAGCACGTTCGGGAAGGACTTGATCGTAATGTTGAAGTCCCGGACATTGCCGTTGTAGAACTGGCGAGCGTAGGCGATCTTGTTTTCGGTGTCGGAAAGCTCGTCCTGCAGCTCCTTGAAGTTCACGGAAGCCTTCAGGTCGGGATAGTTCTCGGCTACGGCGAAGAGCGTTTTCAGCGCTCCGGCCAGCATGTTATCCGCCTCTTCGGAATCCTTGACGCTTTTCGCCCCCAGCATCGCCGCCCGGGCCTTGGTCACGTTCTCAAAGACTCCCTTCTCGTGCTTGGCATAGCCCTTGACGGTCTCCAGCAGGTTGGGGATCAGATCGATCCGGCGCTTGAGCTGGACGTCGATCTGGCTCCAGGCCTCCTCCACTCGGGTCTTAGCCCGCACCAGGGAGTTGTAGAGGAAGAAGAGAAAAAGACCAACGAGAACCAGAACCCCGATAATGATGTAAATTATTTCCACTAAGTAATCACCTCCTAACCTTAAGCAGTTTAGCAAAGACTTCGGATTCATGGGCGTTAACAATGTCGGATTTTTCGCACCAGCCCCGCCGGGCGACCGCCGCCCCGAAGCGCAGGTTTTGGAAGTGCTCGTGGCGGTGAGCGTCAGTCGAAATCAGGAATTTGATTCCCCGCTTTTTCGACGCCCGCACCAGGTCGTCCGGCAGGTCGAGGCGCGAGGGGTAAGAGTTGATCTCCAAGATTTTGCCCTGTTTCTCGGCCACCTCGAAAACATTCTCCCAGTCAACCTCGTAGGCCTCCCGCTCCCCCAGCAGCCGGCCGGTCGGGTGGCCCAAAACATTCACGTAGGGATTATCCAAGGCCGCCACCAGCCGCCGGGTCGTCAGCTCTTTCGGCTGGTCAAAGGAGGTGTGAATCGAACCGATTACGTATTCGTAGAGTTTGAGCAGTTCGTCCGGAAGAGCCATTTGGGCTTTCGCATCGATATTGACCTCGGCCCCGAAAAAGAGGGTGATCCTTCCCCGGAACTTCTTCCGCAGCGCCTCAATCTCCCTTTTTCTTTTGAGAATCTCCTCCCGCGCCCCCGCCGCTCCCCGGGTCACCGCCGAAGGAGCGTGGTCGGAGATCCCGAGGTACCGCCTTCCCAGCCGGATTGCCTCCTCAATCATTGATGCGGTGGTTTCCTCGCCGTCGGAGTGGGTGGTGTGGACGTGGACTTCACCCAAGATTTCTTCGTCTTTGACCAGCTGCGGTAAACCCCCGGGTTTACCCTGAGCTTGTCGAAGGGCCGCTTCGATCTCACCGGTATCCTCCCGCAGTTCCGGCGGAATCCAGGGCAGGTCCAGCAGCCGGTAGAACTCTTCTTCGGTAGGCGTCGGCAGATACTCCCCGACCGCTTTCCCTCCTTGGTACTTCTTAACCCCGTACTCCGATAGCGATAATCCCTCGCTGTTAGCGATCTTACGGGTGTGGATGTTGTGGGACTTGGAACCGGTAAAATACTGCAGGAGAGCGCCGTAGCTCCGGGGATCGTGGACGCGGATATCAACTTGCCGTCCGGTTTTTAGGATCACCGTTGCCTTGGCCCCGCCCGCACCGACGACTCGGGCGATATCGGGGAGGGAGGTAAACGCCTGGACCACTTTCTGCGGTTCGGTGGTCGCCACGCCAATATCAATATCCCCTACGGTGGAAACCATCCGCCGCAATGATCCCAACGGGTCGGCCCGGGTTACCCCTGGCAGCCGTTTGATCTGTTCAATCAGCTTCTCGGCGATCGAAAAAGCCACCGGCAGAAGAATCCTTTCTTTGTGCTGCTCCCGGCCCTCAATCGCTTTGAGAATTAGCTCCTGGCTCCGCCGGCCAAACCCTTCCATCTTCTCAATCTTTCCTTCCTTAACCGCTTGATGGAGCTGCTCCAGCGTTTTCAATTTAAGCTCCTTGGCCAAACGATAGGCGCGCTTCGGGCCGACGCCTTCCAGCCCGAAGATCGCAAACATCCCTTCGGGCAAGCTTTTTTTAACATCCGTAAAGTGCTTGACTTTCCCGGTACTAAAGTACTCGTCCAAGTGGGAGGAAATGCCCTTTCCCACGCCGGGAAGGTCACTCAAACGGCCTTCTTCCCAGAGATCTTTTACTTCCGATGTAGCGTGTTCGATTGAATCGGCGGCGGTGTCGTAGGCCCGGGTCTTGAATCGGTTTTCGTTTTTGACCTCATAAGCGGCCGCCACCTCCCGCAAAAGAAGGGCCAAAGCGGAGTTGGAAAGCTTGGTTGGTTCCACGGAATAAATTTAGCAGGTTGGATTGATATAATGGTAAAGATCGTGGTCCCGTGGTGCAGTCTGGCCTAGCACGCTTCCTTGTCAAGGAAGAGATCACGGGTTCAAATCCCGTCGGGACCGCCATTCGACTCGCTTCGCTCGCTCATGGTCTACGACCAGCGAGGAGAATGTCCTGAGCGAAGTCGAAGGACGGATTGTTATCAGCGGGATTAGTTGAGCGGTTCAACGTTACCTTCCCAAGGTAGAAAGACGGGTTCGACTCCCGTATCCCGCTCCAAAACATGCCTATCCTCGGCATCGACATCGGCGCCAGCAAAATCCACTACG
>JBBDZL010000026.1:0-11102 GCA_040900215.1 Patescibacteria group bacterium
ATCGCCCGCCAGACGGCGGCGAGGTGGTCGGCGATGAAGTTCGCCCGCTGGTCGTCGTCGGCATCGGCGATCCCGTTCTCGGTGATGTAGATCGGGAGATTTAGCTCTTTGAGCTTCAAAAGGGTTTCCTGGATTCCTTGGGGATAAATTGCCCATCCCAGATCGTTCTTGGGTAAATCATTTACTCTGCCAACGGCGCGGTAATAATTCAACCCCACAAAATCCTGGTCGCCGGACCAAGCCACCACTTTCCGATCCAGCGGGTTAACCGGATGGCCGCTCACGGGAGTGCGCAGATATACCGGGGCGTGTGCCAATCCAACTTTCGCCTTAGGTTGGATGGAATGAATGATTCCATAAGCCGCTCGATGGCCCTCCAGCAAGTGCTTAAGCACCACGGCAGCCGATAAGGGATCGTGCTTCCCCGGCAGCCAGCGCCCCCAGAGGTAGCCCTCCGAGGCGTAAACGGTAGGCTCGTTGACCGTGATCCAAAAATCGCAGAGATCGGCCAGCTGAGTGACCGCGAAGCGGACAAAGGAGGCGAAGTAGCTTGGAGCGCTCCGGCTCTCCCAGCCCCCGCGCTTGAAGAACCAGAGGGGATTGGTGAAGTGATGGAGGGTCACCAACGGCCGGATCCCCCGTTCCTTCAGCGCCCCCAGCACTTCCTGATAGTGGTTGATCTCCCGCTCGTCGAACTGACCTTTCTCCGGCTCGATCCGGGCCCATTCGATCGAGAGGCGGTGGGCGTTTTGGTTAAGGGATTTCGCCAGATCGAAGTCTTCCTTAAAACGATGGTAGTGGTCGCCAGCCAAACCGGCCTTGGGGGAGAACAAGACTTCCCAATCTGAATTCAAATTACCGCCTTCGACCTGGTAGGCGGAGGTCGCCGATCCCCAGAGAAACCCGCGGGGAAACTTGTCCCGGCGGCCAATCAGCGCCATAGCTCCTTGGCAATCTCCATGTAATCCGGCACGCCCAGCTTTTCCCGGGCGAAGAGCCACCACTCCGCCCCCCAAAGGTAGATTCGGTCAAAGCCGGTGGAGCGGGCAAAGGCAATGTTGTACCGCAGCCTCTCCGGGGAGAGGGTAATGAAGCTCTCCGCCAACGACATCTGCGGCAGCGGCTCGCTCCCCCAGGGCTCAGCCTGCAACTCGCTCACGAAAACCTCTTTCAGCCAGCCCAGCCGCTTGTAGAGGTTGGCTTTGATCCGGTAGTACCACTGGGGGAAAAACGGGCGGTAGCTGATGTAAAGGCCGGTGTAATTCCCGTCGTAGATTTTCCGGTACATTGAGATTCCCAAGTTGTCCCCCAGTTGGGAGATCGGTAGCCAGGTCGAGACCTCCCCGCTGTCGGTCAGCAGGATCGGGTGGGCCGGGTCCAGGAACTCCAGCGCCCGAAAAGCGTTCTGGACGAAGGGCACCCCCGAACCGGGACACTCTCCGAAAAAGGTGACGTAGGGTTCGTTCTCCACCTGCCAGTATTCGATCGCCGAACTCTTTTTGTAGCGGTTGACGACATAAGGCAGGAGCTCCAGAACCTTGAGCTGCTGTTCCTCCTCGGAGAGAGTAGCCGCCCAATCTGGGATGTGGCACTCCGGCCAGCGGGGCAGCCGCCGGCCCACCGCCAAAATCACCTTGGCGCCGCGCTTTTCGGCCTCTCGAATCTGGAAGTCCAGGCGGGAAAAATCGTAGCGGTCGTCTTCCGGTTCAATCGCATCCCAAAGCGCCACCAGCCGCAGCCGCCGGACGCCCAGCTCATCCAGAATGGAGAGATAAGTTTTCTGCCAATCCAACCCCAGCGACTCCGCATAGTAGGGATCGAAAGAAACCCCCCAAGTGATGGAAGAAGCCTCCCCGCCCCGGCCGAAAAGAAGATAAGCGGCCAGAACCAGGAGAACAAAGGTACCCAAAATACCGATCAGGACCCGACCCGCTTTCTTCAGATAAATCCGCTTTATTGACATAGACTATTTTATAGTTAGGAAGTAGATCCCGAACCCGACCACCACCACCGCCGCCGCCCGTTCCAGCTTCTGCCGGAGGGAGCCGTCCTCCTTTAGCTGGGGGAAATACCTCATCAGAGTGAGGGAAAAAAGGAAGAGGAAGGCGTACTGCACCCCTTGGATCGCCCCCACCAGCGCCGCACTCCCCAGAGAAATAGCGTAATTCTGGAGCAGGCCCCCCAATCCCCCCAGTCCCTGGTTGAAGAGGAATGGAATCGGAGCGGTTTTGGGAGCCTTCTTGGTCGCCCAGTAGATTCGGCGGAAGTTCTCCGGCACGGCGATAATCGAGAGGGCTCCCAGCACGCCCCCCATCCGAACCCAGAAAAGACCGTTGAGGAAGGGCTCGGTCAGAAAGACGAAGCGCATAAGGACGAAGGAAATCGCAAAGAGGGCGGCCGATTGGGCCGCATGATTGAAGAGCTCAAAAGTATATTTTTTTCTCACGTTTTCCTCCAGCGAGACGGCGATACCGCCCAAAAGCAGGATGAAGAATCCCAACAGTTGGAAGGGGACGAGAAACTCATCCAGGAAGATCACGCTCAATAGGAGGGTAAAAACCGGAATTAATGCTCCAACGGTCGTGATAACCCGCGAGGCCTCGTGGCCTTTCAGCGCGTTGTAAAAGGCCCAGAGGGCATAGACGTTGGCGAATCCGGATACCAACGCGGCAATCAGAATCCGGCGGTCCGGCAAGCTAACCACCCCGAAAGGAAGGAGAAAGACCACCAGGATGCTCAAAATACCGACGTAGAAAGCGTAGGCCCGGGGAGAAACGATCGTGGTCTGGAGAATAATTTTGTCGATCACTCCCGCCACTGCCAGGAATAGGTAGGCAACCAGCGCCGGCAGCAAAAAAGCAGGAAGGGTCATCGCAAACCCATTATAGATAATCTTTTATCAATTTAGATCTGCTTGGGTGGCGGAGTTTGCGGATCGCTTTAGCCTCGATCTGGCGAATCCGTTCGCGGGTGACGCCGAACTCCCGCCCGACCGCTTCCAGCGTCCGAGGCTTGCCGTCGCGGAGGCCGAAGCGGAGCTCAATCACCTTCTGCTCCCGAGGGGAGAGCGTTCCCAGCACCTCCAGCAGCTGCTGCTTCAGCAGTTCCTTGGAAGTGTCGTCGGTCGGCGCGGAAACCTCCTCGTCGGCCACAAAATCCTTGAGCCGCGAATCCTTTTCCTCCCCGATCGGCGTCTCCAGCGAAGTTGGCCGCTGAGAAACCTTGATGATCTCGCGCACTTTCGAGACCGGAATCTCCATCTCTTTGGAAATCTCCTGGGGAGTCGGCTCCCGATCCAGCTTCTGTTCCAGCTGGCGCTGGACTCGGTGGAACTTGTTGATTGTTTCGATCATATGGACCGGAATCCGGATCGTCCGGGCCTGGTCGGCGATCGCCCGGGTGATTCCCTGCCGGATCCACCAAGTCGCATAGGTCGAAAACTTGAAGCCCCGCTTCCAATCAAACTTCTCCACCGCCCGCATCAGGCCGATGTTGCCCTCTTGGATCAGGTCCAAGAAAGACAGCCCCCGCCCGAGATACTTCTTAGCGATCGAAACTACCAGCCGGAGGTTGGCCTTGGTCAGTTTGTCGCGGGCAGGGTCGCTGATCCGGGCCCAGCTCTTGAACTTTTCCCGGGTCGCCCGGCCCATCCGGGGAGTAGCGTGCTTTAGGCGGTAGACCGCTATTATCCCCTTCTCAATCTTCTTGGCCAGATCGATCTCATCCTGCTTGGTCAGCAGCGGTGTTCGGCCGATCTCCCGCAGGTACATTCGAACCGGATCGGAAGTGACCGTGACGTCGTGAGCCGCCCGAACTTCCAGCTCCCGCTCGATTTCTTCGGGAGCGGCCTCCTCTTCGGTGGTTTCGAAAACGTCCACCCCCTCCTCAATCAAGAGGGTGTAGAGATCATCCAGCTTCTCGATGTTTTCCTCCGCTTCGGGGAAAAACTCCAAAACCTCCTCTTGGGTCACGTAACCCTCTTTCTTGCCTTTTTCCAGCAGTTTGGCGACCAGCGGCGAATCTTTAAGTGGTGACGGCATGGTTTATTTAGTCCGGACCGTTTCGATGCTTTCGTTGAGCTTGAGCAGTTCTTTTTGGAGGCGTCGAACACCCAAGGTGTCCTTTCCTTTCTCCGCCTCTCGGATCCGATTTACCAGCTCTTTGCGCTCCTTCTGCAAACGGGCGAGCTTGACGCTTTGAAGAGCCAAGCCAAACTCTTCCTCCAGCTGGGAAGACGATAGCTCCCCTAGGAAAGGGGCCAGCACGGCCTCCTGCAGAGCTGTCAGGAGTTTCTCGTCCAGTTTAGCAGAAAAACTCTCCAGACGAAACCGCTTAATACTTTTAAGATAACTCCGCAGGGCCGAAATTATTGCAGCCATTCGAGGATCATTTAGGTCGCCCTCGGCGATTCGGCGGACAGCCGAGGGAATCGCCTCCGGCGAAAGAGAGAAGAGGAGAGCTAAAAGGTACAGCTCCTTCTTGCGAGGCGGAGTTTGAGGAGAAACCAGGGCCGTCGGCCGCGCGCTCTCGGCCTCCAGCGGTTCCTCCTTCTCGAGTTGGCGCCAGAGCACCTCTTCCTCGATCTTCAGCGCCTCCGCCAGCCGGGAGAGGTAAGCGGCCTTCTCCACCTCGTTCGCCAAGCTCTTCAGCACCGGAAGGATCTCGGCCGCTACCGCCTTCTTGCCGGGGGGAGTGGCGGAATCGAAGCGGGAGAGAGCGGAATCCAGGTAAAAATCAAACAGCGGCGGGGCGGCGTTGACCGATTTTTCAAAGGCGGGGCGGTCGGCCAAGACGGCTTCGTCCGGATCTTTGCCCTCCGGCAGCAGTACCGCCGCTACTTCCATTCCGGCCGATTGGGCCAACAGCAGCCCCTTCTTGGTGGCTTCCAGGCCGGCGGCGTCGCGGTCAAAGCAGATTATCAGCCGGCGGGCGAATTTGGCCAAAGTAGCGATCTGGGAGGAGCCGAGGGCCGTCCCCTTGGTCGCCACCACGTTCCGAATTCCCTCCTGAAAGAGCACCAACGCATCCATTTCGCCCTCCACCAAGACCACTTCCTTCTTTTTCTTGATTTCTGTCTTAGCCAGGTCCAGGTTAAACAAGTAGCGGCCTTTTTCGAAAACCGGTGTGTCGACCGTATTTATATATTTAGGCTCGTCTGCTCCTAGCGTCCGTCCGGCGAAGCCGGCGACCTTCCCCAGCGAGGACCGGAGCGGAAACATCACCCGGCCCCGGAAAAAGTCGAAATACCCTCGCCCCCCATCCTTGTGCACCGCCAAACCCGCCTGGAGGATATCGGTTAGGGAGTAGCCCTTCTTCAGCAGGAAGCGGCCCAGACTCTCCCAGGAGGAGGGGGCGTAGCCCAGCGAAAAATCTTCAATGGTCTCGTCCTTTACTCCCCGGCTTTTGATGAACTCCTTTGCCTTTGAGCCAATTTTGTGTTCGGATAAAAGATAGTGGAAGTAGTCGGCGGCGAGGCGGTTGATCTCATAAACTCTCTCTTGTAATTGCTCCTGCGGGCTCTCTTTTCGGGAAACGAGCTTCACCCCGGCCCGCTTCGCCATCTCTCTCAGCGCCTCGCCGAAGGAAACTCCTTCCATCTTGCTGTAGAAAGAGATCACATCTCCCCCCTCGCCGCACCCGAAGCACTTGAAAATCTGGAGGGTCGGAGAAACCATAAAAGAGGGGGTTTTTTCGGAGTGGAAAGGGCAAAGGCCCTTGTAGTTCTTCCCCGATTTCTGAATCGGAATATAAGAGGAAACGACTTCGACGATATCCAGCTTGCGCTTAACTTCTTCGATTTGGTCCGGCATTTTTAATTTACTGCAGATCGGCTAGCTTCTGCTCGATTTTAGCGACCTGCGGTGCGGAAATATTTACCTCGCCGCGGCGGGACTGATCCAGGGCGTCCTGGAGCAGGAGGGTATTGACGCTTCGCCAAACCTCCTGAATGTCGCGTTCGCTGCCGCGGGCGCCGAGCTCCAGATTCCGGGCGGAAAGAGGCAAGAAGCGGACTCCCGTTCTCAACTCGCGATTGCGCTTCTCGGCGTGCACCGCCGGATCCTTGGAAACGCTGATGTCCACCGGCACCGTCTTTCCGATCAGCGGATTGAAGAGATGGAAGTCGATCCCTTCCTCGAAATCTTCTTTAGCAGAGGAGCGCCGAACTGCGATCCGGCCTTCGGTCGTGAGCTTCTCGGCCTTTTTGGGATCGGGATCTTCTTTAAGAATTTCCACCCCCAAGTTCTTCAAAGAGGCTTCAAAATTCTCTTCGGCTTTGTGGCCGGACTCACTTCTCCAGCCGGCGTAGACCTCTTCTGATATTCCTGTTTCAGCGGTAGTAACCATAGTTAATTAGATATTACCGATAATTAATCTTTCCTTCTTGTCTCGATTCCAACGCTTCACCTGTGCTTCCCGTTTTCTCGCATCCAAGTAATGATCGAAGATCTCCGAGTAAGCAATTGCAGCTGAACCGTGTTGTTTTATCCACGAAGAACCGTGTCCTGAATTATGCGTTGCGATCCTCTTGGACAAGCTACTGGTAACACCAACATAGAGAGAGTTGTCTTTGCACCGAGCAATATAGAAATACCACATAAAAATTGCCCTTCGACTCACTCTGTTCGCTCAGGACACTCTCCTCGCTGGTCGAAGACCACGAGCGAGCATAAGCGAGTCGAGTGGCGGAGGCGACAGGATTCGAACCTGTGAGGGCTTGCGCCCAACCGATTTTCGAGATCGGCGCCATAGTCCACTCGGCCACGCCTCCAACTATCCATTAGAATTATACTGTTAGTATGCGCTTAAAACACCTCTTCGGAATTTTGGGGTACTTCTTCCTACTGGGGCTGGGGATCGGCACTCGAATGGCTTCCCCGCAGCAAATCATCGCCCAGGAGTCTTGGGGACTGTTCGTAACGATCCCGCCGGGAGAAGTGGCCCAGGGAAGCGTTCTCGGCGCCCAAAGCGTCCTCCAGGCCGGCGAATGCGTTCTCCCCGTCGCGGGCGACATGGTATTGGCTCACGTCAATAAGGCCTGCGCCCTGCCGGCGAGCTACGTTCCGCCGGGTTTGGCCGCTATTACCGGGGTTCCGGGAGGAGGCAGCAGGTACCTCCGGGCTGGCATTCTCCCCTCCTTCTATCAGCTGGTCGGCGCTGCCCAGGAAGCAGGGTTCAATCTCTCGGTCGTCTCCGCCTATCGCTCCTACGCCGCCCAAGTGGCCACCTTCAACTACTGGGTTGGGAAGTATGGCCGCCAGATCGCTACCACCTTCTCGGCTCTCCCCGGCCACTCCGAACACCAACTGGGGACGGCGGTCGATCTCGGCCTGGTGGGGGATCCGGACTTTGTCAGCTTTACCAACCACCCGGTCGCCGGCTGGGTCGCGAAAAACTCATACAAATTCGGCTTCGTTGTTTCTTACCCCAAGGGGAAGCAGGCCGTTACCGGCTACATTTGGGAGCCCTGGCACGTCAGATGGGTAGGAGTAGATTTGGCAACCAAACTCTATAAAACCAGATTAACCCTCGAAGAATATTTATCTCAATTATAGAGAGTGGTGAGGACGGTGGGAGTCGAACCCACAACCTTCAGCTTCGGAGGCTGACGCTCTGTCCAGTTGAGCTACGTCCCCAGGTGCATGTTGTCTCTCGACTACGCTCGAGACACTCTCCTCGCTGGTCAAAGACCACGAGCGAGCGCAAGCGAGTCGAGTGGCGGAGGGGGCGGGATTTGAACCCGCGAACCCTTTCGGGTTATACGCTTTCCAAGCGTACGCACTAGGCCACTATGCGACCCCTCCTTAAAATATGGCGGTGGGTGCAGGATTTGAACCTGCGAGAGAGTTTCCTCCCCAGTCGTTTTCAAGACGACCGCTTTAAACCGCTCAGCCAACCCACCTCGTCGCTTGTACGCTCCTCGGTGCAAGCTAGTTTACACCGAACTTAGAGAGGTGCTCCTCGGTGTAAACTACTAATCAATGTTTCTTTCTTACGCCTGCCCCAACCTTTAATTTCTTTTTCCCTTCTTGCAGCTAGTTCCCTAGAATCAAACTTCTCCCAATACATCAACTCGACCGGAAGTCTCCCTTTCGTAAAAGAACTCCTGGCCAATCCAAGGTTGTGTTCTCTTATTCTCCTTCCCAGGTTCCAAGTTATTCCGGTATACAACGTCCCATCTGCACATTTGATGATGTAAACAAAACACGTCATAGTAGAGAGTTTACATCGAGTTCCTCGCTTCTGTTCGGAACGAGCCAGTTTACACCGAACGAAGTGAGGTGGTGAGGACGGTGGGAGTTGAACCCACAACCTTCAGCTCCGCAAGCTGACGCTCTGTCCAGTTGAGCTACGTCCCCAATCTTTTTAATTATAACCGAAGGGAAATTATTCCAAGGGGAACCGGCGGGAAACCTCGACCGAGATCTTTTCCATCAGATCTTCTTTGACCTCTTTTTTGAAAGGAAGGTAATCCCTCAAAACCGAAATAATCCTCTCCTTGCCGGCGCCGTTCAATAGCAAGTAGAGCCGTCCCGGGAAAGTGGCTTTGGTATCAATGTGCAGGATCGACTGGTCGGCGTGATCGGCGAACCAAAAATCCTTGAGCTCGTCCCAAGCGTAGTCGCGGCCGTGAGTCCTGATCCCACGGCTGGTGATCGCGTGCCGGCCGGTTCGGGGCGGGTTGGTGCTCAGCACCCACTGCAGGAATCCGAAGGCCGCCAAAACTCCGGCCAACAGAAATTCCTTAAAGAAAATCGCTACCGCGGCGAGGACGCCCAAAAGGGTAAAGAGATTCTTGAAGTAGGTTTTCCCCCGCTTGGTGTAGATTCGGTCCGGCGCTTCCCAAGCCAAAAGGGTTTTCTCTTCCTCCAACTGCTTGTCCGTCATTAAGTCAAGAATAGCAAAAAGGGGCCGCGGAAATTCCCTCGCGGAAAAATCGGGATTGCCGGGAAACAAATGCTATCCTACTAGCAGAAAACCGCCCCAACTATGATGAAGTTTTCGGATCAGCCTTTTTTGCCCGTTCTCTTTGGCAACGATATCAACTCCTACAGCCTGGCCCGCGCCTTCCACGAAGCGTACGGGGTGCGCTCGGTGGTGGTCGGCAAGTCAGGGCGGGGACCAAACGCCTACAGCCGGATCGTTGACATTAGGCTGGAAAAAAACCTCGAAGAGGAGAAAACGCTGACGCGGGTGGTGCAGGAACTGTCCCGGGAGTTCCGGAAAAAGAAGCTTCTGCTGATCGGCTGCGGCGATGCCTATCTCGAACTGCTGGCGAAGAACAAGAAGAGATTCCCCCCGAACACGATTGCCCCTTACCTCGACTGGCCCCAGATGCAAACCTTGATCAATAAGGAAAGCTTCGCCCGGGTCTGCGACCGGTTCGGCCTCCCCCGCCCGGAGACTTTTATCTATCGGAAGGAAATGGGAGAGAAGTTTTCCCTGCCTTTCGGATACCCGGTGATCATCAAGCCTGCCGAACAAATCGCCTATTGGCAAAACCCCTTCCCCGGCCAGAAGAAAGTATTTAAGGCAGAAACAAAAGCGGAAACTGTTCGGATCGCCGAGCGGATTTACGCCGCCGGCTACCGCGGCCACCTGCTGGTCCAGGACTTCATTCCGGGAGACGACACTCGAATGCGGGTCCTGACCGGCTACTCCGACCGCCGGGGAAAGGTGAAGCTGGCCGCCCTCGGGCACGTCCTCCTTGAAGAGCACACCCCCCACGGCCTCGGCAACCACGCCGTGATCATCAACGAAGAGAACGATGAGCTGGTCCGGAAAGTTAGGGAATTCCTAGACAAGATCGGCTACGTCGGGTTCTTCAACATCGATCTCAAATACGACGAGAGGGACGGGACCTACAAGTTCCTGGAGCTGAACGCCCGCCAGGGGCGGAGCAACTATTACGTCACCGGCGCAGGGGAGAACCTGGCCCGCTGGCTGGCAGAGGACCGGGTCTTCGAAAAGGAGCAGGAGTTCCGGAAGACGAAGGATACCGTCCTCTGGCTGATGGTTCCCTTAAGAGTGGCCTTTGCTTACGTCGGGGACGAGAATTTGCGGAAATTAATGCGTCGGCTGGTCCGGGAAGGGAAGGTCGTCAACCCCCTCTTCTACCGGGGGGATCGGGGATTGAAAAGGAGCCTGGTGCTCCTCAAGAACCACCTTTCCCACTTTGTTAAATTCGCAAGGTATTATAGATAGTACTGATGGAACGACTGAATCTCAAAAAACTGGGGGTGCTTGGGGGGATGGGCCCGCTGGCCACCGCCCACTTCTTCCGGCGGATCGTCGAGTGCACCGAAGCTAAAACCGACCAGGAGCACCTCGATATCGCCATTCTCAATCACGCCGGCATCCCCGATCGGACAAAGACTATTTTGAGCGGGAACCCCGAACCCTATCTCTCCCTGATCACGGCGGACGCAAAGGAACTGGAGCGGCTGGGAGCGGCGCACATCGCTATCCCCTGCAACACCTCCCACTACTTCTACAAGGAGATCCAGGCAAGCGTGAGGGTCCCGGTAATCAATATGGTCCGGGAGAGTTTGGAGTATGCGGCTCACCGGCGGAAGGCGAAAAAGATCGGCCTGCTGGCGACCGACGGAACAATCAAATCCGAAATCTACCACCGGCCGGCGGCGGAGATGGGATTGACCGTGGTCAATCCTGATCCTGAAGGTCAAGAAAAGGTAATGCGGATCATCTATGATCACGTCAAAAGCGGAAATCCGGGAGGGCGAGAGGAGCTGTTGGAGGTGATCGGGGAGCTGAAGGAGACGGGGGCGGAAACGGTGATCCTGGGCTGCACCGAGCTCTCCTGCCTGAACTACGATCTGCCGGAGGAAGTAGTGGATGCGTTGGAGGTGCTGGTCAAGCGCTCGATTGAACTATCGGGAGGGAAATACCGAGGGACTCTCAAATCGTAAACTGCCCGTCGGGAGGCTGGTAGAATGTATAGGCAGGGAGGGGTGCCGGAGTGGTCCATCGGGAGGGTTTGCTAAACCCTTGAGCCTAACGGCTCACGTGGGTTCGAATCCCACCCCCTCCGCCACTCGACTCGCTTTGCTCGCTCATGGCCTTTGGCCATTCAGTCCTGAGTG
>JBBDZL010000027.1:0-28199 GCA_040900215.1 Patescibacteria group bacterium
TGGCGTTCACTTGGGGCAAGAGGTAAACCCTCCGGATCGCCAAGCGCCCATCGTGCTGGGGCTCGTCAATCCCGTGCTCACCGACCACCGTCACTCCTTCGTCGTATTCCGCGACCAGATTGGTATCTTCCAGCGTTACCGGCAGGACCCGGCCCTTGGTTTGCAAAAGTTTGGCCGCCCTTTCGATCGCAGCTTCCTGGGAACCCAAAACATTAGACAGAGCGACCAAAAAGAGATTGCCGAAAGTAGTTCCCTCCATTCCCACCCCTTCGGAAAAACGGTAATTGAACAGCTCCCGCAAAAAACCCTCGTCGCCGTTCTCTTCGGCCAATGCCAGCAGGGCCTTGCGGACGTCCGAAACGGGAAGCATTCCGAACTCGTCCCGCTCTTTGCGGGCCGAACCGCCGGAATCCGCCATCGTCACAACTGCAGTGATGTCGAGAGGATATTTTTTAAGGCCGGACAGGACCGCGTAGGTACCGGTTCCGCCGCCCAAAACCACGACCTTTTTGGCCATCAATTAAAGAAACGGACTAGCTTCAAGGTTAGCACAGGGTTTTTAGGAGAAAAGGGTCCAGAAAAAGAGGAGAATGACGAGCGCCCCGACCAGGAGATACTCCAGCACCAGATCCAGCGTCAGCCGGCGGCGGAAATAGTGGTAGATCATTCCCCAAGCGTCGTAAGCAACCACCGCGGCAACCACCACGTACAACTGCATTATCGGCAACTCTTCAAACCGCAGGAACGCCCAAAGAGAGGTGGCAAAAATAACCACCAGTGCCCCGAAATGCGCAATTGCTCCCCAATTTTTCATTAGATGATTCCTCCTGTTCTCGCAAAGTAGACCACCGCCATCAGCAATCCCAAGATTACCATGTGGCCGAGATTCTCGGCGGTCCGCTTCCACTCCTCCTTGTTCAGCCCGCCCTTGAGCATGTAGGCCTCATCCAGCGCGAAGAGCCCCAGGAGTAGAAATCCGAACCCTAGCGGCACCGTCTTGGGCGAGGAAGTCGGATTGAGCGTATTGACCACCTGCTCCAGCGGGGTTAGTTTGGCCTGGGATTCCGGCGCGGCGGTCGGTTCTCCCCCCTCTTCGATCGGGCCGATCACCGCCAGCGGCTTGGACTCCGGCTTAGGAGTCGAGGTGTTCGCCCCGGCGGTTCCCCCGCTGGGCTGGCCGGTAGATCCACCCGTCGATCCCCCCGAAGAACCGGAAGTCGAAGCCCCCAGCGTCGAACCTAACATTTGGACCACGAGCGTGGTTTCCTCCCCCGAAAGGGTCCCGTTCACCGCCACCATCCCAAAATCTTTGTAGTTGGTGTTAACGATATTCGCCCGGTGGGAAGCGGAAGCCATCCAGGCGGTCACGAGCGCGGTTGAAGTATCAAAGTCTTTGGCCAAGTTCTCCCCGGCGTACTTGTACTTGTAGCCGGCGGCGGTGAAGAACTGCCAAGGAGTGGTCGAGCCGTCCGGCGCATAGTGGGCCCAGTAGTTTTTTTCGAACATATCTTGGGCTTTCTGGTAAGCCGCCTGCTCCAGTTTGGTATTCCGGGCCAGCGCCGGCAAACCCAACTCCGCCCGCTCCTGATTAACCAGCTGGTAGAGCTCGGTGGTAACGATATTGGTCGCAAAGCCGAGAATTCTCGGGGAAGCTTGATAGAGATAGAGCTGAAAAGACAGGAGTACCAAAACATAAAGGAAAAGAGCCGAGTTCTTCAGGAACCGCGCCCGTTTGCGCGGTTCGGGATAAGGCAAAATAAAGCAAGCGTTTTTGACGCAAAAATTGACGATGTTTTTACCGGTTCTCTTGATCATCTCACTAATCATTATAACCTATAACGAACCAGAGAGCAATCGGAATCATCCAACTCAATCTTAGCAAGATAAAGCCCCCCGCAGTCCAATGGACGTTGGGGGGCGTTGTCCTTACCGACGACCAGGCAGCCAGTTCGCTTCTCGGCGGGTGATTTTGGCACCGACCTGAGAAGAGACTTTGGCGCGGGCGACACCTTCACCGACTTCGATCAGATTCCGGTTGAGGATGTCCTTGGCCAGCGCTCTCTGGTGAGGGGTCATCTGGATGGAAATGCGTTTCATCGCAGGGCTCCTTTCGGTTAGTAAGGTATGCTTTATTATTGCATACTATGGGTTAGAAATCAAGTGTCGCACTAGCAGCGCACCGGCCAGGATCCCCAAAAAATCAAACCCCAAATCGGTGATCATCCCCTCCCGGGAGGGAGTCAGCATCTGGTGGATCTCATCTGTCACGGCGTAAAGAAGGGTAAAAACCGCAGCCGAAAAGTAGAGTTTCTTCATCGATGCGACGACGCTCCCCCGCAGGGCTCGAAAGATTAGGACGAAAAGGGTGGCATACTCCGCGATGTGGGCCGGCTTGCGGGTCAGGAAATCGACGGCCCCCTCCCCCACCGCCAGGTTCGGAATCGAAGAGAGATAAAAGATCAAACCCGCCCAAGCCAAAACCGGCAGCCAGAGAAAAAGGAACTTTTTTAATTGCATTAATCCAAAAATAACAGATAAGATAACTTGATGCTGGCTAATCTTTTGCTTCTGATCGCCGCCGCCCTCGTCCTCGCCCGTTCTTCGGTTTTCCTGATCGATCGGCTCACCTCCATCGCCGTCAAGCTGCGAATGTCGGAGTACTTGGTCGGGTTTGTGATCATGGCGGTCGCCACCTCGATTCCCGAGCTGGTGGTCGGAATTATCGCCGCCCTCGAGAACGATCCCAACCTCTCGCTGGGGAACGTGATCGGCGCCAATATCGCCAACATGTCCCTCGTCCTCGGATTGGCAGCGCTCATCGCCGGTGGAATCCGAGTCCAAGTGCAGGTTCGCAACCGGGAGATGTTCTTCACCGGCCTGATCGGCATCGCTCCTCTGCTGATGCTGATTGACGGCCGCCTTTCCCGGCCGGAAGGCGTCGTCTTGCTGTTCTTCTTCGCCCTCTATATGTACAACCTGATTTTCCAGAGCCGGGAGTACCACAAAGCGGCGACTTCCCACCTCCCCAAACGGTCGCTGGTCACGGAGCTGGCCCTCTTCGGCTTGGGATTGGCGCTCCTCGTCGGCAGCGCCCAAGTGCTGGTTGGGGCGAGCGAGAAGCTCGCCATCCTCCTCGGCGTACCAATGATTCTCTTTGGAATCTTTGCGCTGGCTTTGAGCACCACTCTCCCCGAGCTCACCACCTCTATCTCCGCTTCTCTCCGTCGGCAAAGCGGGTTTGTGATGGGAAACATCCTGGGAAGCGTCGTCGCCAACTCAACGCTGGTTCTGGGAATCGTAGCGATCATTCAGCCGTTCACGGTCTCGGACCCGTTGATCTTCTGGTTCAGCGGCGCGGTGCTGGTGCTGACCCTGCTGGTCCTCACCTTCTTTATCTGGACCGGCTACCGCCTCACCCGCACCGAAGCGCTGGTGCTGATTGGGGGCTATATCACCTACCTCGCCGCGACCGAGCTGTTTTTGAGGTAGCGAAAACCTAAAACCAACCCCCCGCCGCCGACGATCAATCCAAAGATTCCCACGATGATATAAAAGTTGAGCTGAAAATCCTCTTTTTCCGCCGGCGCTTCGGCTCCCAGTGTTTCACTGCCGGATTCCAACCACTCTCCGGCTACTTCCTCTTGAGTTAAAACAGGCTCGCTCTCCCCCGGCTCAGAAGCGGAAGCCGAAACGTTCGAAATCGCCGCCGCCGTTACTCTAAGGTTTGAAGATCCTGATTCCAGCGAACTCTTGCCATCGTAGACCCGGACCTTAATGAGGTAGCTGCCGGAAGGAGTATCGTCATCCACTTTCGCCGAAACCGTTTTGCCGGCGGAGCCGGAAGATCCGACCGAAACCTTCGGAAAATCCGCCCAAGGAGCGTTCCACGCCAACCAATCGCCGTCCGTCCCATTAGTCCGACCGTCGTAAAACTTATCCGCTCTCCCAATAAGTACTTTCAAATAATATGTTCCCGATTTAAAGTTCGAAAGATTAATACTCACCGAAAAACCCTGCCCCGCCGCCGCTCCGGAAGGGGCAAAGAAAGAAACCGTCGCTGATTGCGCCGGCTCATCTGTCTCCGACTGGGAGGAAGGTGAGTTTTCCCATCCGGGAGTAGGATCGGTCTCTTTCCAAGAATCGTTAACTAAACCCACCGATTTTCCGTTGCCGTTTCCTCCCCAGGAAACCTGGTACTTAATCCGATCCTCGCCTACCGAATCGGAAATAGTAATCTCCTTCTCGCTGCCGGTGGTGTTGGTTAATCCTCCGCAGAGAGAAGCGGAAGAGATATGAATAGCCAAAGAATCCTGGGACACGGAATAGTTAGTATAGACCTCCGTTCCACTCTCTCCGTCGGTTATTACCGCGTATTGTCCGGAAGAAAGAATCAAGCCGTCAGTCTTTTTGAGATCGCCGGAGTCTCTAGCAACGTAGCCCGCTAAAAGTGCTTTTCCGCAGAGTTTCCAATCGGCGAGATCAACAGATTCGGAACTGAGATTTCTAATCTCGATCCATTCGTTGTAGCTTTCGTCTTGAGTTGGGTTGTACATAATCTCGTTAATCACCACTGAAAGTGTTTCCATTGCCATCAATTCCTTAATCCCCAGAGAGAAAAAGTAAAAAGCGTAGAAAGAAAGGAAAACCAAACAAAACATACCTACTAATCCGCAAATGCGGCCGCATTGTCGCATTAGTAGGTATAGATTACTGAAAGACTTCATCTCAAGAAGATTCTCCGGAACCAAAGGATAAAGCCTAATCCCGCTAGTGAGGCCAAATAAATTAAGGGGTTGAGATCCTTGTTGTGGTTAAGGGGTTGAGTTTGTGCCCCCTGGACCTCCCCCACTCCCTCAACGACGGGGGATTGGTAATCTGATCCCCCAGGCCCAGAAGAAATAGAATACTCGGTGGAAACACCCAAAATCTGGGGCGTAATATTCGAACGAGGAACAAAAGAGAACTCCCAAGAAACCACCCCGCTTTGGTTGCCGGCTTCGTCAACCGAGTATGCGGTCAAGACAGTATCAATCGAGATAATCAGCGGTTCGCTATAGAGAATCGGCTCGGCTTCGCCGAAATAGTAGTAAATTTGCGCCCCATCCTCGGCAGCCAAGGAAACAGTCACCGATTCTCCCTCAAAGAAACTCTCACCGACCGCCGACGAAACCGGTACCGCCGGCACGATGGTATCAACCTTGAACGTGAGAAACTGGTGATCTTCTTCGTTTCCGGATTTATCTACACTCCAAAACTCAATGGCGTAACCTCCGCTCCCGAACTCAAGAGGAGTGCTGCTGTAAACGATGGGATCAGATTCTCCCAAACGATAGAGAGTCTGGGCCACGCCGGCCGTGGCGTCAATCGCTGACAATTCAAGCACCACCGGCGAAACATACCACCCATTCCATCCCAACAGACCCGAAAGGTCTGTAGATGTAACCGGAGCGGTTGCGTCGTAAATAAACGAGACCTCAAATGTGGACTCTAGATTGCCGGCACGGTCGGTTGCGCGGGAGTAAACCGTATAAAAACCGTCCTCTAGATTATGATCGAAGGACCACTCTTCCGCCCCCGCCGCCCCCGCCCACTCCCCCTCCGAACCGTCTTTGTCGATCCGAACTTCAACCTGCGCCACTCCGGAAGTTGCGATATTGGGATTAGTGTCCTCTGACGTACCAGAAATTCCCGGCCAAATGTTGTAGTACTCTCCTTCTCCGACCGACGTGACTCGAGAACTGGGAGGCGTAATATCATAAATCGTGAAAGTATCCGACCCCACCGGCTTATCTTCGATGTTACCGGCAAAATCCACTGCCACGGAGGCAAATTCCCAATAACCCTCGCTTAGGGTCCGCACGTTGAATGGCGCCCCGATATTGCTAGAAGAATAGTGATAAGCCCATTCTTCTCCCGAACCCTGTTTGTAAAGACGTACCCGCTCAACACCTGAAAGATTATCGGAATAAGAATACGTCAGCTCGATCGGGTCATTTTCAAGTTCATTGTTGTAGAAAGGATTCAAAGGATTCAGCAGAGATTCCGGTTTGGTTTTGTCAATGTTAATTCCCGAAACCGCAGTAGCGGCAGTATTTCCTGCGTTATCTTCTGCTACTCCAATAACTTCTTGATTGACACCTTCGGTTGAAACTATGGCATCCGAAGTTACCGTTTTTACACCCGAAAGGTGTTCTTGATCAGCGGCTTCAAAATGAACGATTACATTTTCGTTGTACCAGCCGCTATCGTTGGGCTCAGATGTTGGTACACCGAAAACCTCCGGCGGAGTTTTATCAATTTTGATGGGAGCAGCTTGTTTCTCAGACTCAATGTTTTCGACATTGTCGGCTGCAAAATAAGAAAGCTCATAAGTTCCTTCTTCGGCGTAAGTGATCTCTGCCTCATTACCGATTGCCGCTCCTTCTTGTGTTCCGCCGTAAACAATCCCTTGAACACCGGATCCCGGGGTTCCGTCCGGCGCGACCGGGTCTTGTGCCGTAATAGCAACGGTAACATCGGTGTTGTGCCACTCCCCGTCGGAGTCGTCGGAAGATACCGGAGCGGTGGAATCTAGGTAAACTTCTTGAGATTCCATTTCTTCAACATTCCCGGCGTTGTCGATAGACTGGTACGAAACTGTGTTTCGTCCGTCATCACTTTCCAAACTAAAAGGCTTGGTGTAAACGTTTACATCACTTACTTGATTCTCGATATAGTAGGCGTAATCAGTTTCGGAAACCCCGGATGTTTCGTCTTCAGCCGAAAGCTCGAATTCGGTTTGTGGCGAAACGTAAACACGCCCCCCCTCATCCTCGTAGTAAGGCCCAAAAGCAGAAAGGCTAGTTTGCGGTGAATCGGTATCGATCTTGAAAGAGCGGGATTTAACCACCTCGACTCTTCCGGCTTTGTCAATTGCCTGGTACCGTAAAGTAAACTCACCGTTCTGCTCAATCAAAAACGGCTCCACGTAAACCTGCCAACCTGATCCAAGATTATATTCAATTCTGTCAACGCCAGAGGTATCGTCGGTCGCGGTTAAAGTAATCAGCGGAGGACTTAAATACCATTGCCCGTCCCCATCAGGAAAGTCCGGGACAACTTCAATTTCAGTTTGGGGCGCTTCTTCGTCAAAGGCGATGTTCTTTACCGTTCCGCCCTTATCCCCAACCCAACTATCGTGCAAATAGTGGCTTACCTTAATCTCTTTAATCAAAACCGGATCAGCTCCCCATTCCGTGCGGTAGTCATCATGGATATTGCGGATAAATAGTTTCCAGGAGTTATAACCGGACGAATTTCCCATATCCACATATCCCTGGTTACCCCACACATTGGAGGCATTCGCCGAGTAAGTTAGAGAATGGATTGCACCTTTTGAATCACTAATTACAAGCGCGAAGTGCAGTGAATGGGCCTTGTCGTATTGCTCCCAGACCAGGGTCGTATCCGGGCCGATCTGGATGTCTAAAATATCCTTAGCTACTACCGCCCCACTCACCCACCCACCCGAACCGCCCAAGCCATCCAAAATTAACTGCACTCCCCCGCCTTCCGCATCCGCGAAGCTGGTGTTTAAAGTAGAATCATCCCCTCTGGTAACCCAGTACCAGGAACCATAAACTACCGGGACAGCCGACCCGGAGGAGTTAATGAAGATAAAACCTTTACCGAAATTGGATTGCGGACGACCAAAAGAATTGGTGAATTCGTCCGAAATCGCCGCACCCAAAGTTGGATGGGCTTTGTAGTAACTCCAAATCGCCCCTTTAACCACGAAAGCCGAAACAGAGTACTTTGGGTTGTCGGCGCCCTCATTGTGAAGAATGGCGGCATTGGTAAAATCTTGCCGAACCAACCCAGCCCACCAGTAGGTTGGGGCGTTTGGACACCCCAGAGCATTGCGGCCGCCACCGCGCTCGTACGCTTGCTGGAATGTTTGCTGTCGGGACGAATCTTGGCCGACTGAGTAGGTACAGGCAGGGGGCGGGGCTTGGGTCGCTGGGGTCGGTGGATTAGTTGCCCAGAGCCAACCGGAACCACTGGCATATGGATTCAAAACTACCCAACTACTTCCGTTCCACTTTTTGACTTCGAAGTGGAGATGGTAGTAGGCCCCATACGGCAAGTCCTCCCTAATAGCACAGTTTGACCCTCTTGTCCGTCCTGAGTTACTTACGTAAGCAATGAGGTCTCCTAATTTAACTTTTTGACCAACACTAACTACCACGCCATTTTGCTTAAGGTGCCAGTATTCCGTTCGGTATTTAACTGAGCCGACTTGATGATCAATCTTGATGTAATTCCCGTACTTTAATTGCTGGGCATAGGTTATATCGCATCCGTCATTTTCTGTCTCACGTAATGCCACAACTGTGCCGTCGTAAGCGGAATAAACTGGCGTTCCGTACCCAGCAGCCCGATAGTCGGTCCCAGTGTGACCATCGTATGACCCAACGTATCCGGTTGGGGTATAAAACTTGTCGAATGGGAGGTATAAAAACCCGGCAAATACAGTTGAATAGAAAAGGTGCAAAACAGCGAGAGCTATTGAAAATGCCGATCTAATTTTTCTCGTAATCACCTTGCTCAAAAGGGCAGGATCCCTTTAGGCAGGACTAGAGAAACTTGAACGTGGACAGGATCAGTTCCAAAATTTCAACTCCATTCGATGCGAAATTACTATCAAACCCGTAAGTGAAAACAAGGCCAGTTATTTGATCTGTAAAACTTCCACTAGCTACAACATTCCCGTTACCCAAATCTAAAATCTCCACATTAACTGGATAATCGTTAGATGTGTAGAAGATAGTTGGCTCTGGTTTAGAAACTTCAAATCCTGGCTCGATGCCAAAAGCACCCCCGCTGTTATAAAAATTCAAATACGATTTACCGTCTGACGACTCAAGCAGAACTACCTCAATATCCGATCCAGGTTCTGGCTGTTTTTTTATCCAATCCTCTGGATATTTAAAAGAGAATCCCAACTCGGCGTTGGTATAGGTTTTCCACTCCTTGGTCGGATCTTCAGCGGTGGGTTCGGAATCTTCACCAGAAGGTTCCGAACTATCGGAAGTTACCGGGACACCGTTTTCACCGGTTGGGGGTTTGCCGAAAAATTCTTTAACAGATTGCGGAAGGTAGGAATCGAGGAGCGTGGTGCGCCAAGCAACCAGCGCAGTTCCTCCAAAAAGAGCGATGAGGGACAGGGCAATAATGGCGACGACCGGGGCAAATCCGCGCCGAAGCATAATTGCCTCATACTTTAAAGGCAGGTTTTTCATTTGTCAATAGGTAATCTATTTTATCCTAAACGACTAGCGATCGCGGTTGTAATAGGGCGGAAAATTTTTCGAAGGCTTTATCGCCCTTCCAATCCTTCGGCAACAAAGGAAACGGGAGCTGGGGATCGTCTTTCAGGATCGAATAGAATTCCAGCGCCACCTTGAATCGCGGGGCGCGCTTGAAATTTTGAGAGATAAAATTTTCATAGCGCTGATTCAGCTCCGAAAGTTTATACACATACGCAAGTAGATCTCTGAGATCGGACCCGGCGAGCACACTCTCCTTGCTGATAATGGAAATTAAAACTTTACCCTGAAGATTGTTTTCAAAAACAAAATCTCGCAAGATTTCCCGAGGATCATAGGGAGTTAACCAGACGCTCTTCTGCAGCATCCCGCAACCCAACCGGTGGAGGAGATCGCGAAGCATGTCACGAGAAATCTTTTCTTTTTCCGAGATATCGTATGTGATCAAGTAGATCTTCCCGTCCCACTTCCGCTTCTTCTCATAAGCCGGTACCGTCCTCTCAATCCGAGATCGGCCTAGTTCCGTAACCTCCACGTCCGACTTCCCACGCGAGTAGTTCAAATAACCGCGGGTTTTTAATTTCTCCAAATTACGCAAAGCAGAGGCCTCTTTGATTTCGAGAAATTCCCGGCTAGCTCGCGCATAGGCCCGCCCATTAGCCCGGGCGCCATAACCGGCAAACGCCGATTCGACGCCGTAAATAATCATAAAGAGGAGGAGATCTCCGAGGTATGAAACAACTCCCCTACCGGCTTTCGAAAGAGTTTCCTTGTAGTTGTCCCTAGGCATGGAATATATCCTAAATGGCAAGCGATCGCATGTCAAATAGGATAGATCTTCTTTGGTTAAATTTTTTCCAAAATTTCTCCAAGGTCCGATCAAAAATGGGCCGTTTGGACCGTTGAAACAAGCAGTTTGTGGTTGTAACCATAGGAAAAGCAGGAAATTAGGAGATTATAGGAGATTGTAAGAGATATTAGGAGGTCATTAAGAGATCGTAGGAGATTTTAGGAGGTTATAAGAGAATAAAGAGATTTTAAGAGATGTTAGGAGATAGAAGGAGAAAGTAAGAGAAGAGGGAGCGGGACCTGCAACTTGGAAGCGCCGCAAGCTGCAGGCCGAACACGCTCAAATGCTTTTGCAAGCAACCCACGGAAAGGCCGCTCCGGGAGCCAGGGGTTCCCGATCGGAAGCGCTCCAACCTTAACCCCGAAACGAACAATAATCTACGCAGGCAGAAAGAATGTTAAAGGAGGATTGGCAAAAAGTCAAGAGGCTGGAGAGGTTTTGGGAGATCAAAAACCTAGCGGCTTCTTGATATGCCAGTAGCTGGTGACGATGCTCCCCTGGTCAACCCGGATCCCGTACCCGAGGCCGTTATAAGGAATTCCCCGGCGCCGGCAAACGGCGCCGTAGCTCGGCCCGTCGTTCACAATGCTCGCCACCCCGGCGGCGCTGGCGTAGACCACCCCATCTCCCGAAACAACGTCCAGGGCCCGGTGGTAGGTCCAGTAGGATTGGGTCAAAAGGCTTCCCTCCGACCCGGGAGCCCGGAAAGACCCGCTGTAGACGCGCCCATTCGGATAATAAAGGGGGTAACTCCCGGAATTGCACTTCCCTCCGCGCACGCTAACGTAGCTGCAGGGGTTTATTTGGGCCAAGTAACCGACCTTTTCCTTCGAGGGATTGGAATCGTAGTAGACGGAGTAGTGAATGTGGTTGCCGGTGGCGCAGCCGGTTTTACCTTGAATGGCAATCGGATCCCGTTTCTTGACCGGCCCCAGCCGGTAGCCCTTGCTCCGCAGCGCCGCCAGAATCGCCTCCCGCTCCTCTTCCAGCTGTTTGAGGAGACTCTGGTAGCGGGATTCTTCCCCCCTAGTTTCAGCCAGAAGCTGCTTCTTAGATGCTTGCTGGGAAATTAGACTGAGCTTCTGATCCTCTACTTCCCGCTTGAGCCGTTCGACATCCGTCTTCTTGTTCTCCAAAGTTTTTTTCTGGTCGTTGAAACTGGTGCGGGTGTCGCGCAGCTCACCGAGGGCTTGAACATCTTGGTCTTCAAGGACATGGAGATACTTGATCCGGCGGATAGCGTCGTCCAGGTTCTCCGCTCCCAGGACGATGTCAAAGGAAGAAAGCCGGTCGGAAGCGTAAGCCAGGCGGGCGCGGTTGACAAAAATTTCCTCTTGGTAATCCAAAAAGTTGCCGATCCGTTCCAGCCGGATCGAGAGGTCCCCGATATCTCCCGACAAGACTTTGATTTCGGCTTCCTTGGCCTGAATCTCCAGCTCCGATAAATAAATTTGGTTGTCCAGGTAGGCAATCTGGTTCTTAAGCGATTTTTCTTCCCCTTGCAGGCGAGAGATTTCCTTCTTGACGCGCTCAATCTCCTTGTTGCAGGAGAAATAATCGGTGCAGCCAGCCTTGGCCGGAGACTGATTAGTTGAGAGTAAGAGTAAGAGTAAAGAGAAAAGAGCAGTCCGCAGGAAAAACTTGAACATGGTCAACGGTTTGGGCCCAACTTCGCCAAGGCTACGCTGGGCAGGCAGCTTTAACATTCTTTCCTATTCTAACATTCAAACCTTGAGGTAGCGGTTGACGGCCAGCCAGCTCCCGAGCGAGCCGATGAAGATTCCGGCCAACGCTTCCAATCCCACCAGTCCCAGCTGGAAAACCACCGAAGGGTCCGGCAAGGGAACGTTCGCAAAGAAGCTGCGAATGTAGGGAAAAACGGCCGGAATCGCCAGAGTCAGAATTCCGCCGGAAATCACCGCCGCCAGGAAGCCGTAGATCGCCCCCTGGATAATAAACGGCAGGCGGACATAGGTTTTAGTGGCGCCCAGCAGCGCCATAATCTCAATCTCTTCCTCCATCGAGTGGATAATCAGCCCGACCGTGGTCAGCACCACCACCGTTGAGATCCCGGCGAAGAGCAAGACCAGCGCCAAAAGCGCCATTCGGGTGATGTTGACCAAATTCTTGAAGCGTTCGACCACGTCCTGGTAGAAAGCGACTTCCTCCACCAGCTCGTTCCCTTTGAAAAACTCGGCCACCCCCGGCAGATCGTCCAAACTGTCGGTGCGGACATCCAAACTCGCCGGCAGGACGTTGGTCGGAATCCCCTCCAGCAGCTCCGGCTTATCTTTAAATTGCTCGGAGTAAAGCGCAAAGGCCTCGTCTTTCGAGGTGTAAGCCACTTCCTTAACCCCGGCCCGCTGGAGCAGCTCGTCCCGCAAATCCAGAATCTGCTCCTCGGTGGCGGAATCCTTAAAGAAAGCGATCACCAGCGCCCGCGATTCGTAATAATCCAAAATCTTCCCCGCCCCAAACGCAAAGAGCGCCAGGCCGGAAGTTGCCCCGAAAGTGAGGGTAATTACCAAGACCGTGGTCAGCGAGAGGCCGCCGTGCCGGGTGATCCCCAAAATGGCATTGCGAATAATCCTACGAAGCATACTTTCCTTTCTTTTGGTCCTTGATTACCTTACCCTTTTCCAAACCGACTACCCGCTTTCCCAACCGGTCGACAATCTCGGCGGCGTGGGTCGCCACGAGAACGGTCGTGCCCATCTCATTGATCTTTTCCAGCAGCTTGATCGCCGACCAAGCGCTCTCCGGATCGATGTTGCCGGTCGGTTCGTCCGCAATCAGGATTTTAGGTTCGGGAGCCAGGGCCCGGGCGAAGGCCAAGCGCTGCCTTTCACCTCCCGAGAGCTGGTAGGGGAAGTGGTGCATCCGCTCCTCCAATCCCACCAGCGCCAAAACGTGGGGGACGATTTCCTGAATCTCCGAATCGGGACGGCCTAAGACTTCCAAGGCCAGCGCCGCATTCTCAAAAGCGGTCTTTTCCGGCAGGAGCTTGTAGTCCTGATGCACCACTCCCAACTCCCGGCGGTGCTGAAGGAGTTCCCTCCCCCCCAGCTCGGCGACGCTCCGGCCGCCGACCTGCAGCTCCCCCTCGGTTGGGATCTCCTCTCTTGTCAGCAGCCGAACCAGCGTTGTTTTACCCGCTCCCGAGGGGCCCACGACAAAAACAAACTCTCCCGGGGAAACCTCAAAAGAAACCTTATCCAAAGCGGCGGTGCCGTCGGGATAGTGCTTGCTAACTTCCTGAAAACTAATCATTTGATTTTGGCTTGATTCACAAAAAGAATCTGCTCGGTTCCGTCCGCCGAATCGACGACGACACCTTCCAGAGTCACGGAAGAATCCTTAAAGAAAGAGATGTCGATGGTGGTACTTTTCAGAAGAACCCGGCTTTTGTCCTCCAACTCCAAATAATAGGAAGCGCCCTCCTTGGGCTCATCCAAAATCCGGATGATTCCGGTGTAGGAAAGAAGGTTGCCGTTGGTCTTTCCCGAATCCAGGGGCGGGGTGGCGCTGGGTTCGTAAGGAGAAAGGACAACGCCAAAAACCACTCCCAGAACGGCAAAACCTAATGCTAAAGCCAAAACGAGAAGGGCAACGCGGCGGCGGGACATAACAGAGAGACGGCTCTCGGCGGCGGCAAAAGCGCCTTTGAGACGGGAGAGGAAGGGCGAAATTTCAGGCAAGTCCTTAGCCATTGCTGTCTGCAGCGATTTTAACACTCTTTAGATGATCTCCGCCCGAAGTTCAGCCTCGACAAAATCGTCCAGCTCCCCGTCCAAAACGGCATCGGGTTGATTGGATTCAAAGCCGGTCCGCAGGTCCTTGACCTGCTTATAAGGATGGAGAACGTAGGAGCGAATCTGGTTCCCCCAGCCGGGAGTGAGATACTCCCCCCGGAGCTGGGCTTCTTTTTTACGCCTCTCCTCCTCGACCCGCGCAAAGAGCTTGGCCAGGAGCAGCTTCATCGCAATCTCCTTGTTCTTGGCCTGGTAGCGCTCGGATTGGGAAGTGACGACAATTCCGGTCGGTTTGTGCTTGATCCGGACCGCCGTTTCCACCTTTTGGACGTTCTGGCCGCCGTGGCCGGAGGAACGGAAAGTTTCCGTCTCGAGATCGTCATCCTTGATCTCCAATTCCGGCGCTTTTTCCAAAACCGGAATGACCTCCACCAGCGCAAAGGAGGTTTGGCGAAGGTGCTGGGCGTTGAAGGGCGATTGGCGCACCAGCCGATGCACTCCCGCCTCCCGCTTCAGATAACCGAACGCCAAGGGACCTTTGATTTCAAAAGTGACCGTTTTAAACCCGGCTTCCTCCCCCGGGCTCTGCTCCAGCACCACCGTTTTCCAACCCCGCCGCTCGGCAAACCGCTGGTACATCCGCGCCAGCATCGCAACCCAATCCTGGGCCTCGGTCCCGCCCTGGCCGGAATGGAGGGAGAGGATCGCATCGTTCCGGTCGTAGGGTTCAGAGAGGTAGGTCCGCAGCTCGAGCGCGCCGAGCAATTTCTCCGCCTCGGCGGCATCGCCGGTTTGGATCGCCAAATCGGCCATCTCCACCTCCTCAATCTCCTTTTTCAGATCGGAAATCTCCCGCATCACCTCTTGGGCCTTGAGATTGTCCTTCCAAAAATCGGGGTGGTTCGATTGGGCCTCAAGATCTCGAATGATCTTTCTCTTTTCCTCAAAATCAATCCTATCCTTGATCTGTTTTAAACGCTTTTTGAATTCTTCCATGGTTTAGGTCTCAGCTCTAAACTCTAAGTTCTATCTTGCAAAAACTGCAAGTCTAAGGTAACGGTCTGGCCCTCTTTGATCTCGCCCGCCAAAAGCTTGGAGGCCAGCGGGGCTTCGACCAAGTCCTGCATTATCCGGGTGAGAGGACGGGCTCCCCAGGCCGGGGCGTAACCCAATTCGGCAATCTTAGCGATAAACTCGGGAGTGGTCAAGAGCTTGATCCGCTTCGCCGCCAGGTCCCCTTCCAAGCCCTTGATCTTGAGCCCCACAATCTTCGCCAGATCCTCTTGAGAGAGGGGCTTGAAGATCATCACCCCGTCGAACCGGTTAAGCAGCTCCGGCGGAAAGATCCCCCGGATCTGCTCGGTAAACTCGGTTTTGAACTGCTCCACCGTCCGTCCCGCCGTCAGCTGATCTTGAATGAATTTCGTCCCGGCGTTGGAGGTGGCAATAATGATCGTGTTGGTAAAATCGACAGTTTCACCCCGGCCATCGGTTAGGCGCCCGTCGTCGAAAACCTGCAGGAAGAGGTTGAGGATCTGGGGGTGGGCCTTCTCAAACTCATCCAACAGCACCAGCGAGAACGGCCGCTGGCGGATTGCTTCGGTGAGCTGGCCGGGCTCGACGGTTTCCGCCCCCGGCGGCGATCCGATCAGCCGGTAAATATTTTTAAGATCGGCGAACTCCGACATGTCCACCCGCGCCATCGCGTTTTTGTCGCCGAAATAAGTTTTTGCTAAAACTTTAGAAAGTTCGGTCTTCCCAACCCCGGTCGGCCCGACGAAAAGGAAGGTCGCAATCGGCTTGTCCTCTTCGCGCAGGCCTGCCCGCGCCCGCCGAAGCGCGTCGGCCACTCCCTTGACCGCCTCCTCTTGATCAATCAGGCCCTTGTGAATGCTCTCCTCCAGGTGGAGCAGCTCCTTGGCTTCCCGCTGGGTGATCCTGCCCACCGGCACCTTGGTCTTTTCGGCCACCAGCACCGCGATCTCCTCCTCCCCCACCACCCCCCCGCCCACGTTTTGCCGGGCGAGCACCGCTTCCTCCAGCAGATCAAGGGCCTTGTCGGGCAAGACCCGCTCATAGATCAGCCGGTCCGACATTTCTACCGCCGTCCGAATGGCCGGGAAAGTGATCCGGACGCGCTGGCGCTCCCGGCGACTTTTCCGCTCCAGCTCCAGCGCCTGGTACTCTAAGACTTCGACGCTGTCTTCCCGGCTGGCGGCCGGTACTTCCACCAGTTCGAACACGGCGGAGAAGGCGTCATTGGGAGAAACGTATTTCCGATAATTTTCCCAGGAGGTGGCGCCGATCAATTGGAGTTTGCCGGTGTCCAGGTGGGGCCGGAGGGAATTAAAGACGAAAGAGGTCTGGGCCTCCGTCCCGGAAAGGATCAGGTTGTGGATCTCATCGATGAAGAGGATGATTCCGCCCGAAGTTTCGATCTCGTCCAAAATCTTCTGCAGCCGCTCCCCCAACTCCCCTTCGGTCTGGGTCCCGGCCACCAAGGAACCGACATCCAGCTGAATGATCCGCCGGCCGCGGAGGGATAGAAACCGCGCCCCCCGAACCACTTCTTGGGCAACTCCCTCCACCAGCGAGGTCTTGCCGGAGCCCGGCGGCCCGACCAAGAGAGCATTCGCCTTTCGCTCCCGCGCCAGAATCCGGGCTACCTCCTCGAGCGGTTTTTCTTTACCGATCATTAGCCTTAGCCGGCCGGCGGCCGCCTCTCTGGTCAAATCAATCGAAAAAGTGTCGAGGGTGTGAGTTACCCTTCCCGTCCAGCCGCGGTTGACGCCCCCGATTGATCTCACCTCAAATTCTTTTTGCCAAAGAAAAGGGAGGTGGGTCCAATCCTGCCGCCGCTTCTCCCAGAGAAGGGCCTGCGGGGCTTCTTCGGCGTGTTCACCGGCCAACTTGAGCCCGGCGGCCAGCAGGTGCGAGGCGCAGAGGTGCTTAAACTTCAGCCCGAAGGCCATCTCATAGGCGGTCCGGTGGAGGTCGCTCAAGGGAATGTCCTTGAGTTTGGCGGGATCGAGCGTCCCGACCCCGGCCCGGAACAAAAACTCCCGCCCTTCCCGGCTGCGGGCTGCTTTTTGAAAGAGCCGGGGCGCATCCTTGGAAAATCGAATTACTCCGCGAGCGGCATCGCAGGCAAAATCGATCACATGGAACTCGTCTTTCCAAGGCTCTTGGATCGCAAATTGGGGCTGGCTCAGCCGGAGGTAAACCGCCGCTACCCAAGCCACCGCAAAAACTACCAAAGCCAGATCGGGATAGTTCCACCACAGCCAGAGCGGAGAAACGAACCAGATCAGGAAGAACCCCAGCACACCGATTGTACCCAGAACGATCGCGACCGCCCCGAGGATCAACCGGACTAGCCGGAAGGGAAAGCCGAAAATACGGCCAAAAAAGGTGTAGTCGCCGAACAAGGGGACAAAAAGGAGCCGGGCCATCATGGTGGTAGCGGTAAATTGGTCCAGAAAAACGACTGAGCGCCAGAGGGTCCGGACAAAAATCCGCACCCCTTCGACATACCAGAAATAAGGAAGGTAAAGAATCGCCCTGATCAGGTAAGAAGTTTCCGATGCCGCGCGGCTAACATCCATCAATCTGATGATATCAGGAGCAGGCAGCTGGTGACTAGTCCAATCAAAAACAGGAGGTACGAGGAGATATTAAGAGATTTTAGGAGGAAGGGAGCTGGGGCCAATGGCATTTCTTCCATTTCTTCCCGCTCCCGCACCAACAGGGATCGTTGCGGCCAAGCTTTTTCTTAACTGCTGACTTGTCTGTCTCCTGTCCTAGATTGGCCGTTGGGTGGTGCAGAGCGACCGGCCGGGGCGACGGGGAAGGAGCGGTTTTGCGCTTGATCTCGATCCGCTCCAGCCGATTCGCTAGAGAAGACCAAATCTCATTGATCAACCGGTCAAAGAGCTGGCGGGCTTCGTTCTTATACTCCACCAGCGGATCCCGTCCGCCGTAGCCGCGGAGCCCGATCCCCCGCCGCAGTTCGTCCATCGTGTCAATATGCTCAATCCACAAAACATCAAAAGACTGGAGCGCCAACTGCTGGGCGATCTTCCGCCAGTCCTCGCCGAACTCCTTTTGGTACTTTCTCCAAACCTCCTCGACTTGGGCGGAAAATAAAGAAAGCTTGGCGAGGAGAAAGGCCTCCATCTCCTCCCCTCCCCCCAGAATCTTGCGCCGAATCGCGTAAGCGATCTCCCGGTGCTTGTTGATCACGTCGTCATACTCAACCAGGTGCTTCCGCAGGTCGAAGTTGTAGCCCTCGACTCTCTTCTGGGCGCTCTCGATCGCCCGGGAGACGAGCCCACTCTCCAGCGGCACATCCTCGGCGATCCCGAAACGGTTCATCACGCCCTCGACCATCGCCCCGCCAAAGATCCGCATCAGGTCGTCCTGAAGGGCAACGAAGAAGCGGGAGGATCCAGAGTCTCCCTGCCGGCCGGACCGCCCCCGGAGCTGGTTGTCGATCCGGCGGGATTCGTGCCGCTCGGTCCCGATCACGCGCAGACCTCCCAGCTCCTTCACGCCCTCGGCCAGCTTGATATCCACCCCCCGCCCGGCCATGTTGGTGGCGACTGTCACCGCCCCCTTCTCTCCCGCCTGGGCGATAATCCGCGCCTCCTTTTCGTGCTGTTTGGCGTTCAAAAGCTCATGGGGAATGTTCTTGTGCTTCAGGAGCTTGGCCAATAGTTCGTTCTTCTCAATCGAAGTGGTTCCCACCAGTACCGGCTGGCCGCGGCGGTGGCATTCTTCGATTTCGTTTGCGACCGCTTGGAATTTGCCGGTAACGCTTTTGTAAACGATATCGGGATAGTCGGCCCGAACCATCGGCTCATGGGTTGGGATCACGACCACTTCCAGGTTGTAGATCCGGGAAAACTCCTCTGATTCGGTCGACGCCGTTCCGGTCATCCCCGCCAGCTTCTCGTACATCCGGAAGTAGTTTTGAAAGGAGATGGTCGCCATCGTCTTGCTCTCCTTTTGGATGGCCACCCCTTCCTTGGCCTCAATCGCCTGATGCAATCCCTCCGAATATCGCCGCCCCATCATCAGCCGGCCGGTGAACTCGTCGACGATTATCACCTGCCCGTCCTTGACGATGTAGTCGCGGTCTTTTTGGTAGAGGGTGGCCGCCTTGAGCGCCTGCTCAACGTGCCGGACGGACTCGAAATCCTTTTCATAGAGATTGGGCACGCCCAACATCCGTTCCAGCTTGCGAAGCCCAACCTCGGTCAGCGTGACGGAGCGGGCTTTTTCGTCGAGGGTATAGTCGGTCTTGGCCACTAGATCCTTAATTAGGTTGGCAAAATCGTAGTAGCGCTGGGTGGCTTCCTGCTGGGGAGCAGAGATAATCAAGGGAGTCCGGGCTTCGTCGATCAGGATCGAATCCACCTCGTCCACGATCGCAAAGCGGTGCGCCCTCTGAACAATCTGCTCCGGCCGGTAGACCATGTTGTCCCGCAGGTAATCGAAGCCGAACTCGTTGTTGGTCCCGTAGGTAATGTCGGCTTGGTAGGCCTCCCGGCGCGAAACTTCCTTGAGATACCTCCCCTGTCCCAGCTCCATCGCTTCAGGAGTATCAGTTTCCAGTTGCCGGTCTCCAGTCTCCAGTTTGCCGGTCGGCTCAAAGAGGTAAGCCTTTTCGTGGTTCAAGCAGCCGACGGACATCCCGAGGGCGTGGAAGATCGGCCCCATCCACTCGGCGTCCCGGCGAGCCAGGTAATCATTGACCGTCACCAGGTGGGTCCCCTCCCGCTCCAGGGCGTTGAGGTAGAGCGCCAGCGTCGCCGAGAGGGTCTTGCCCTCGCCGGTTTTCTGCTCGGCGATCCGGCCCTGGTGCAGGACCATCCCGGCGACCAGCTGAACGTCATAGTGGCGCAGGCCGGTAGTCCGGCGGGACGCCTCCCGCACCGCCGCAAAAGCGGCCGGTAGGATAGAGTCAAGAGGTTTGAGGTCGGAGGTAAGAAAGGAGCGGAATTCTTCCGTCTTCGCCTTTAGCTTGGCATCGGAAAGTTTTTTGAATTCGGGTTCCAAGGAGTTGATCTGCTCCACCGCCGCCCGGGTCTTGTTGATCTCCCGCCGGTTGAAATCAAATATTTTGGCAATAAAGGAAAACATCTACCTAATAAAGGATACCTCATCTTTGCAGCGAGGTATTATAATGTAGAGGATAAGATGCCGCCGAATGTCATTCTAAAAGAAATAGATACTTTTCACAGCCCGACCTACGGGGAGATGGCCCTGCCGGCGATCATCGAGAAAATTTCCCATTTCGTGGCGGCCGTGCCAGACCAGAAGTACCGGATCATCATTGGCACCGACAGCCAAAACCATAACGGCACCGGTGTTGATTTCGTCACCGCCTTGGTGGTTCACCGCGTCGGCGGAGGCGGCATCTATTTTTGGAAGGGATACAAAAAATCCCGACCCTACACCCTTAAAGAGCGGATCTACGAGGAAGCGCTCACTTCTTTAGACTTTGCCAACGATTTCATCCACCAGCTCAAAGGCGAGCCCCGGCTTTTGGAAGTGGGATTGGAAATTCACGTTGACATCGGCGAGAACGGCAAGACGCGGGAGATGATTACCGAGGTAGTCGCGATGATCAAGGGCAGCGGCTACGAGGTCAAGACCAAACCGGAATCCTTCGGCGCCTCGAAGGTCGCCGACCGGCACACCTAAGTAGTAAAGAGTAAGAGTAAGAGTAAGAGTTAGAGAAGGAAAAACAGGGAAACACCTAACAGGATCCGGTAGATCGCGAAGGGGACCAGCGAGGAGCGCTTCAGAATCCCGAACAAAACCTTAACCGCAATCAATCCCACGACAAAGGAAGTACCAATCCCGACGGCAAAGCTCCCGCCCGAGGCGGATAAATCACCGGCTTGCCAAACTTTAAAAAGTTCGTAGAGGCCGGCGGCAAAGACAATCGGCAGGGAAATCAGAAAGGAGAACCGGGCGGCTCTCTCCCGCGTCAATCCCCGCCCCATCCCCGCCAGAATCGTAATCCCCGAGCGGGAAACCCCCGGAACCAGCGCCAGCGTTTGGGCCACCCCGATCGTGAAGATGTCCGCATTCTTCAGTTCCTCCCTCTTACCCTTACTCTTACTTACCCGGTACCACCGCTCCCCGACCAGCATCAGGATTCCCACCGCGACCAGCGCGCCCGCCACCACCAGCGGGCCGCGGAAATTACTCTCGATGAAATCCGATCCTAAGAGACCGATCAACCCAACCGGAACGGACGCGATTAAAATAGAAGCGATCGTCCGCCAGCGCCTCTCCGCGATAAGCGCCAGCCAATCGCCCGCAAACCAAAACAGCAGGGCGAGGGCCGTTCCCAGGTGCAGCGCCGCATCGAAAGAGAGGGCGTGAGGCTCCCACCCCAGAAGGGAGGGAACCAGAATCAGGTGCCCGGAGGAAGAGATCGGCAGAATCTCCGTCAGGCCCTGAACGATTCCTAAGATTATGGCTTGAGATAGAGGCATGTTTTACGGACTAACCCTTCGACTTCTTCGACTCGTTTCACTCACTCAGAACCTTCGGTGCGCTCAGGGTAAATTGCTTTGTGCAATTTACCAAAGCGGAAAAATTTCGTGCAGGGCTTTGAAGAACCCGGCCACGATCACCCCGATCAGGAATCCTCCCAGAATATCGACCGGATAGTGCACCCCCGCCATTACCCGGCCGATCCCGACCGCCGCCGCCAATAGCATAATCAGCGTCCCGGGTATTTTTTCGGTGAAAAACACCGCCGCTCCCAGCGCCGCCAGAAAAACGGTGTGGCCGGAGGGAAAGGAACCGTAGAAATCACGCTGGGAAACCGCAATCAGCGGTTCAAAATCCTCTGCTACGAAGGGCCGGGGCAGAGAGAGAAAAGATTTGAGCGCCTCGGAAACGGCGAAGGCCGCCACCACCGTCACCAAAATCCGGACCAGGTCGTGCCGTTCCCTCCTAATCCAGAGGTAGGGGATGACCAGGAACACCGCGTAGGTTAAGTATTGGGCCAAAAAAATAACCATTATCTGCAAAGATAGAGGTAGTTTCCTCCCATTCCCCCCAAAAATCCGGGGAGAGGAATCTTCGCCATCTCCACCTTACCAAATTTTTCCGCCAGCATTTCCTGAAACTTCCGGCGGTCAAAACCCCCCGTCCGATTAATTGCCAACAAACCCGAAAGGTTTGTGATTTGCCGCAGCTGCCGCAAAAAATCGGAATCTTCAAAATGGAGGGGGAAGTTGCCGCCCAGGTAGGCATCGACAAAAACGAGGTCGAACGGTTCTCCTTGATAGGAGGCGGCGTACTCTCCCCCGTCGCCGGTGACAACCTCCAAATTCGGGATCCGGTCCAAATCAAAAAACTGCCGGGCAATCTTGATGATCTCGGCGTCGATCTCCACCCCTACGATGATAATCCCGGGAAATTTCAGCGAAAGCAGATGAAGGATGGTCGCCCCGCCCACCCCGATGATTAAGGCTCGCCGGGGGTTTGAGAGGCGAGAGGCCACTTCTTCGGTCGCTTTGAACCAATAGCGCTGGGGCAGATCGGGAGTATTCAAAGAAACCGATTGAGGGTAGCCGCCGACCTCCAGGACGGAACTGGGACCATGGCTCCAAACGTTGATCTTGCCGTTAAAAGAGGAATCGGCCGTATAAACAATCTGGGGGTGGTCAGCGCCGAATAAGTTTTTTACCGACATAGGGGACAAGAACTTTGGGAATCTCCACCGTCCCGTCTTCTTTCTGGTAGTTCTCTAAAATGGCGATCAGGGCTCGCGAGGTGGCGATCGCCGTGCCGTTGAGGGTGTGGAGGTAAGCCGTTTCCCCGTTTTTCTTCCGGTACTTGATCCCCAGCCGGCGGGCCTGATAGTCGGTGGTGTTGGAGGTGGAGGTCACTTCGCCCCACTCCCCCTTCCCTGGCATCCACGCCTCGAGATCGAACTTGCGGTAAGCGGCCGCACCGAGGTCGCCGGCCCGGATGTCAAGCACCCGGTAGGGAATTCCTAACCCCCGGAAAATCTTTTCCTCCAGCGAGAGGAGATACTCGTGCATCTTCTCCGACTCTTCGGGACGGCAGAAGAGGAACATCTCTACTTTGGAAAACTGGTGAACCCGGTAGAGGCCTTTGGAGAACTGGCCGTAGCTGCCGGCTTCCCGCCGGAAGCAGTGGGAAAAGCCGGCGTACTTGAGCGGCAGATCCCCCTCTTCCAGAATCTGGCCGGCGTGGTAGCCGCCGAGGGTAATCTCGGCTGTCCCAACCAACCCCAAATCCTCGCCCTCCAGCAGATAGATATTGGACTCCGGCCCCCGCGGCACAAAACCGATCCCGTCAATGATCGCCGGCTTGGCCAAATCGGGGGTAATGAAGGGCGTAAAGCCTTCTTTCAAGAGGATGTCGAAGGCGTACTTGATCAGCGCCAGCTCCAGCAGGACCGCTTCGTTCTTGAGGTAGTAAAACTTGGCCCCGGCCACCCGCGCCCCAGCTTCAAAGTCGGCCAGATCCAGCTTCTTCGCCAGCTGTTCGTGGTCGAGAAGCTTGAAAGCCGGCTTCGCGACCTTGTCCGCCCGCACGGATTTGTTGTCTTTCTCTTCAAAACCGCGGGGGGCTTTGGGATGAATCAAGTTCGGGATTTGCCAGAGAATCTTTTCCAACTGCTCACCCAGATTTTTCAGCTGGGGTTCGAGGTTTTTGAGCTCGTTCTTGATCTCGGTCCCCTGCCGAATGCTCTTTTCGGACGGCTTTTTGCTCAACTTGTTCCGCTCGGCGCGCAGTTCCTCGACCCGGGATAGAATCTTGCCCCGAGCCGCCGCCAGTTCCGCCACGAAAGAAACGTCCACCTTCATCCCCCGTTCCTGGATCGTTTTCTCGATTTCCTTCAAGTTTTCCAAGACAAACTTCGGATCAAGCATTATTTAGGTCTAAGAGCCGGGAAAAACATCACCTCGCGAATCGAAGTGGTATCAGTCAGCAGCATAAAGAGGCGCTCCATCCCAATCCCGAAGCCGGAGGTCGGCGGCATCCCGTACTCCATCGCCTCCAGAAAGTCCTCGTCCACCGGGTGGGCTTCCTGGGTACCGGCCTCCCGCAGCTTGGTTTGGGCTTCGAAGTTCTCCCGCAAGAGCAACGGGTCGTTGGCCTCGGAGTAGCTGTTCGCCAGCTCTCCCCCGCCGATGAAAAGCTCAAACCTTTCGGTGTAATCAGGGCTGTCTTTGACCGGCTTCGCCAGCGGCGAGATATCCTGCGGATAATCGTAGACCATCGTCGGCTGGATCAATTTGTCCTTCACCCGCCGGTCAAAGATCTCCTCCAAGATTTCCCCTTTCAGGTTCTTGCCGGCGGCATTCACGCCCACCTTTTTCGCCGCTTCCCGGGCATCCTTCAAGGTTTTCACTTTGCCCCAATCCAGCTTGGTCTCCTTCTCAACCACTTCGACAATTCGAACCCGCCTCCAAGGCGGCTTCAAGTCAATCGTTTCGCCCTGATAAACGAACTTGGTCTTTCCCAAAACTTCTTGGGCGATCGCGGCGATCATCCGCTCGGCAAACGCCATGTTGTCCCGGTAGTCGGCGTAGGCCCACATCGTTTCCATTTGGAGGAACTCGGGGTTATGGGTGGTGTCGATCCCCTCGTTGCGGAAATCGACCGAAAATTCGAAGATCTTCTCGTAGCCTCCCGCAATCAGGCGCTTGAGATAGAGTTCATTGGCGATCCGCAGGTAAAAGTCGGCATCCAGGGCATTGAAGTGGGTCACAAAAGGCCGGGCCAAGGTCCCGCCGTACAGCGGCTGGAGGCTGGGGGTCAGCACCTCGGTGTAGCCCTCCTTCAGCAGGAACCGGCGCATACTGTCGGTGATCGCGGAAATTCGGTCAAAACGCTCGCGAACCTCGGGATTAACCAGCAGGTCCAGGTAGCGCTTGCGGTAGCGCTCTTCGATGTCCTCCAACCCCGACTTGGCGGGCAGGGGGCGAAGCGACTTGGTCAACAGCACCAGATCCTCCGCCTCGACCGTCAGCTCCCCGGCTTTGGTCTTGAAAGTTTTGCCGATAACCCCGATGAAATCCCCGATGTCCAAAAGGGCTAGGATTTTGAGGTTAGGAGCGGATAGCTTGTCCGTCCGGAAGAGAAGCTGGATTTTGCCGCTCTGATCCACCAGATCGGCAAAGGTGATCGCACCATGCTCGCGCCAAGCCATAATCCGGCCGGCGATCACGGCTTTGGTCCCCAGCTTGGCTCGGCGAACTTCGGCGATCGAATGCTGACGGTCAAAAAAAGAGAGGTAGGGGTTAAACCCCAGCGCCCGAATTTTTTCGAGTTTCTTGAGTCTTTCCTTGCGCAGTTCCTCCAAAGGACGAGGCATAACAGAAGAATAATAACAAGTTATTTAATCTCGAGGACGTGGTAAGTGAGCTTCCCGGCCGGCGCTTCGATCTCAACCTTTTCGCCCACTTTCTTGCCGATCAGGGCCTGACCGAGAGGCGACTCGTGGGAGATCTTCCCGTCAAGCGGATTGGCTTCGGGAGCGCCGACAATTTGGAACTCCTGCTCCTCGCCTTCGATGTGAACCTTAACCAGTGAGCCGACTTGGACGGCGCTAGCTTTTTCCTGCGATACTATCTCGACATTTTTCAGAAGGCCGTCCAATTCGGCAATCCGGCCTTCCACAAAAGCCTGCTCATCCCGCGCCGTATCGTAAGCCGCGTTTTCGGAGATATCACCCAGCTCCCGCGCTTTCTGCAACTTTTCGGCTACTTCCTTGCGGCGCACATTCATCAGCTGTTCGTGTTCCTCTTTTAAATTTTTCAGACCCCCTTGGGTCAGAAACACTTTTTCTTCAACCATCTTAAAAAAGCAACACCCCACTTTTGGGGCGTGCAGGTAGGATTCAAGTTGAACTCTACCAGACTAAAGAACCAAAGTCAAAGCGAAGATTCCCCCCAGAACGGCGATCATAAAAACGAACGAGCAGCTCTTGGTGAAACTGCTAACCATGTCGTTGATCGCGTCGGTAAAGTCTTTCATTTCAGTCGCTATAGTGCGCCAGCGCTATGGCGCTAAATGCTAGGTTTCCGCCTCTGGCGGAAGCCGTCCAATTGATTTAAGAATACCATAGACTGGTGGCCCCAAGGGGAGTCGCCAGGCAATTTTTTGGTAGCGTGTACGGGATTTGAACCCGTGTTTCAGCCTTGAGAAGGCCGCGTCCTAGACCGGACTGGACGAACACGCCGCGTTGGGCTTCCCTCGCTCCGCTCGGTTGCAATTCGCGTTCGCGAATGGAACGCCATGTCCTAACCACTAGACGATGGGGCCAAGGAATTAATTATAACCCAGTTATTCTTTCTCCTCTTTGAGGAGCTCGCCGGCGACCAGCGTCACCAAGGCGAGAAAGGTTGAAACGCCGGTGAAGGATAGGAAAACCGTGAACAGTTTGGAAAGATCGGAGGAAGGCAAGAGCTCGGCGTGGCCGATGGTGATCAGCGTCGTCGAGGAGAAGTAAAAAGAATCGACTAGGCTCCAGCCCTCCGCCAGGTAGTAAAAAAGAGTCGCGGCCGAAAGCAAAAAGAAGAAGAACAGAGAAACAATTAAAAGGTCCGAACCAAAAGTCCTCCGGCGCTTGATCAGCATAAGAGCATGCTAGCAAAAACTCACTTCCCGAGCGCTTCCCGCAGGGCTTTTAGGGGAAGAAGCGCGCACTCCTTTCGGGAAGGGGTCAGCGAACCGCCGAACCAGGAAACAAGCTCCTCCTCCCCCAGGCGGGAGAGCTCCTCCTCGGTTTTTCCCTTGATTTTCTCGGTCAGCATCGAAGCGGCGGCAACCGAAACGGTGCAAGCCTCGGCCTCAAACCCCACTGCGCTTACGCGCGAGGGTTTTCCTTCCAGCCGGAGCTCCAGATTAATCAGATCTCCGCAGAGAGGGTTGGGAGTACGTGATTGGTGAGTCGGGTTAGGAATTTTTCCCCGATTGCGGGGGTGGCGGGCGTGATCCAGGATTTCGTCGCGATAAATCTCCACTGTTATGACTTAAAAATATTCTGCGCTTTGCCGATCCCCTCAATCAAAAGATCCACTTCTTCCTCCGTGTCGTAGAGGGCAAAGCTCGCCCGAGCGCTCGCCACCACCCCCAGCCGGTCATGCAAGGGCATGGCGCAGTGGTTTCCGGAACGGATCGCAATCCCCTCCTCGTCCAGAACAGTGGCGAGGTCGTGGGGATGGATCCCGGCGACGTTAAAAGAAACCGCCCCGCTCCGCCGGGAGGAGTCCCGGGGACCGTAGATGGCCAACCCGTTCACGCCGGCCAGCTTCTCCAAAGCGTAGCCGGCAAGCTCCCGATCGTGGACCATGACATTCTCCATTCCGATCGCAGTCAAGTAATCCACCGCCGCTCCCAATCCAATTACATCGGCAATGTTAGGGGTGCCGGCTTCAAACTTGTGGGGCGGCTCTTTGAATTTTGATTCCCGCAGGTAGACCTCCCGGATCATCTCCCCTCCCCCCATAAACGGGGGCATTTCTTTCAGGATCTTCTCTTTAGCGAAGAGCACTCCGACCCCCGTCGGGCCGAACATTTTGTGGGAGGAAAAGGCATAGAAGTCGCAATCCAAATCTCCCACGTTCACCGGTAAGTGCGGCAGCGCCTGCGCCCCGTCAATCAGGGTATATGGTTTAGGGTCTAGGGTAGAGGCGAAGCGGATCAAATCCCGGATGGGGTTGATCGTTCCCAAAACGTTAGAAACATGGGTCAAGGCCAGAAGTTTAGGCCGGATGCGGCGAATCGTTTCTTCCGGCTCCTCCAAAATCCCTTCTTCGGTCACATGGATAAATTCCAGATTGATTTTCTTCCTTTCCGCCAGCATTTGCCAAGGAACGAGGTTGCTGTGGTGCTCCATCAGCGTCAAAAGAACGGTGTCGCCGGCCTGCAGGAACTTTTCTCCCCAGGAGTGGGCCGCCAAGTTGATCGACTCGGTCGTCCCGCGGGTGAAAACGATTTCATTGTTTTTGGCGCCGATGAACTTGGCCACCTTCTCCCGCGCCCCCTCGTAGGCCGCGGTCGCCCGCTCCGCCAAGGCGTGGACGCCCCGGTGGACGTTGGCGTTGTCTCTCTCGTAATAGTTTTTGAGCGCTTCGATTACCGCTACCGGCTTTTGGGAGGTGGCGGCGCTGTCCAAGTAAACCAGCGGCTTCCCGTGCACTTTCTGGGAAAGGATCGGAAAATCAGCCCGGATTTTTTGAGCGTCAAGCATTTTAGAGCTCAACGGAAATATCTTCCCCC
>JBBDZL010000027.1:28299-60904 GCA_040900215.1 Patescibacteria group bacterium
GCCCGGATTTTTTGAGCGTCAAGCATTTTAGAGCTCAACGGAAATATCTTCCCCCTCAACTTTTAGCGGATAGGTCCGGACGGGAACGGTCGCCGGCAGAAAACGGACCGCGCCGGTTTGAACATCGAAACGGGAACCGTGGCAGGGGCACTCAACCTCGTGGTCGATCAGCGCCCCCTCCCCCAAAGAGCACTGGGCGTGAGTACAGGTATCATCAATCGCAAAGAACTCCTCGCCAATGCGAGCCACGGCCACTTTTTTGCCGCCGGCGGAGGCAGTACGAATCTCTCCATCGGGAATGTCGGCGGTTTTGGCAATCTTAATCCAAGGCATAATTGATGATTTTCTCCAATTTTGATCCTAGCCTTTTATCCCCAACTTCTGCAACCGCCGGACGGAGAAAACCGGCAACCAAAAGTCTTTCCGCTTCCGATTGGCTTAACCCTCGGCTGCGCAAATAAAAAAGTTGGCCTTCGTCCACCGGGGAAGAAGTGGCGGCGTGGGAAGCCCGGACATCGTCCGCTTCAATCTCAAGATAAGGAAAAGATTCCACCCGGGCTTCTTGGCCCAAAAGGAGGGTTCTTTCCTCCAAAAAATCGTCCGCGCCCTGAGCGCCTTTTTCGATTTTCACCAGCCCGCGAATCCGGGCCGTCGCCCGGTCCCGAAGGATTCCCTTGACGGTAATTCTCCCTTTTGTCCGGGGTTTAAGATGGATCATTGAAAGGTCCAAATCAATTCGATCGTTGTCTTTCCCCGCAAAAACTACCACCAGCTGCTCCTCCTTCCCCACGCGGTCTAAAGAAACTTCTACCTTTTTATTTTTGCTGCCCATCACCGGAACAAAGATCATCCGACGGATCCCTCCATCTCCAACTCGATCAAACGATTAAGCTCAACCGCATACTCCAGCGGCAAGACCTTGATGATCGGCTCGATAAAGCCGTTCACGACCATCCCGACCGCCTCATCGGCGGTCAAGCCCCGGCTCTGAAGATAGAAGAGCTGCTGCTCTCCTACTTTGGTAACGGTTGCCTCGTGCGCCACCGAAGATTGTTTTTCATTGATCTTCATTGTCGGATAAGTATCGGAACGGGATTTCGGATCCAAAATCAAGGCATCGCAGCGCACGTTGGCCCGAGAACCGATTGCCCCCGGATTAATCTCCAAAAGCCCCCGGTAAGTTGTGCGCCCCCCGCCCCGGGAAATCGATTTGGAAGTTATTACGGAAGAGGTGTAAGGAGCGGCGTGAACCGCCTTCGCGCCGGCATCCTGATGCTGACCGGCATCGGCGTAGGCCAGAGACAACACTTCGCCGCGGGCGCCTTTGCCCATCAAGTAGACGGAAGGATATTTCATCGTGATTTTGCTCCCTAAATTCCCGTCGATCCACTCCATCACCGCGTCCTCCCCCACTAACGCTCGTTTGGTAACGAGGTTATAAACGTTTCGGCTCCAATTCTGAATCGTGGTGTAGCGCACCCGCGCACCGCGCTTGACGATAATTTCAACGACCGCAGCGTGCAGGGAATCGGTCGCGTAGATGGGCGCGGTGCATCCCTCGACGTAATGCACAAAGCTTCCTTCCTCGGCAATAATCAGCGTCCGCTCGAATTGCCCCATGTTCTTGGCGTTGATCCTAAAGTAGGCTTGGAGAGGCATCTCAACCGAAACTCCGGCCGGGATATAAACAAAGGAACCTCCGCTCCAAACGGCGGAGTTCAGCGCCGCAAATTTGTTGTCGAGCGGCGGGATAATCGTCCCGAAGTATTCCTTAACCAGGTCGGGGTGCTTCTTTAGCGCCTCGTCCATTCCCATGAAAATGACTCCCCGCCGGGCCAAATCCTGTTGGAGGGAGCCGTAAATCACTTCGCTGTCGTACTGGGCTTTAACTCCGGCTAGATACTTGCGCTCCGCCTGCGGGACCCCAATCCGATCGTAAGTCTTGCGAATTGACTCCGGAACTTGCTTCCAGCTTTTCGCTTGAGAACGAGTGGGACGGAGGTAGTAATAAATTTCATCAAAATTAATCCGGGAGAGGTCGGCGCCCCAGCTGGGAAGAGTTTTCTTTTCGAAGATTCTTAAAGACCGCAACCGAAAATCCCGCATCCAAGCCGGTTCACCTTTAATTTCCGAGATCTTTTCAACCACATCCGAGGAAAGTCCCTTTTCCGCCTTGAAGACGTACTCTTCGGGATAAGAAAAACCAAAACGATACGGCTCCCGGCGGGAAATTAACTCTTTCATCGGAAGGATTTGTACCCTTCTTTTTCCAACTTCTCGGCCAGTTCTTCCCCACCCGTCGCTTTAATTTTGCCGTCTACCAAAACATGGACGAAATCCGGTTTGAGATATTTAAGAATTCGCTGGTAGTGGGTCACAATTATCACCCCGGTTCCCCCATCTGCCAGAAATCGGATGTTCTCCGCGATCATTTTGAGGGCGTCGACGTCCAAGCCGGAATCGATTTCGTCGAAAATCGCAAACTTCGGCTTCAGAGCCAGCGCCTGCAGAACCTCGCTCCGCTTCTTTTCTCCCCCCGAAAGATCGAGGTTGACGGTCCGCCTCAAAAAGTTCTCATCCAGCCCAACTTTTGGCAGATAGCCATTTAATTCTGACAAGACTTCGCTGGCGGAGGCTTCTTTCTTGGCCGTTTTGATCAGGTTGAAAAGGGAAACTCCCTCGATTCCGACCGGGTACTGAAAAGCCAAGAACAGGCCGGCCCGGAAGCGCTTCTCGGGAGGAAGGGAGGATAAATCCCGCCGGCCCAGCCGGACCTTCCCCCGGACGGCATAATCGGGGTGGGCGGCTAGGGCATTGGCTAGCGTAGACTTCCCGGACCCGTTCGGGCCCATCAAGGCGTGGATCTCCTTCGACTTGATCGTCAGATCGATTCCCTTAATAATCTCCTTGCCTTCGACTGCAACTTTCAAATTACTAATTACTAATTTCGAATTACTGGTTTTCCTCATATCATTCCCAACTCCGCCCGGGCGGCGGGCGACATCCGCTCCAGGGTCCAGGGAGGAGTCCAAACCACCGCCACGATTGCTTTCTTCACTCCGGAAACCCCGCGGGCCGCTTTTTCAATCTCCTTAATCATTTCCGGCAGATAGGGGCAGAAAGGGGTGGTGGGCGACATCGCAATCCGGACCTCTCCCCCCTTCCCCGCCGCCACTCCGTAGATCAGGCCCAGATCGACAATGTTGATCCCTAGCTCTTGATCATTTACCTTCCGGAGAGCCGCCAAAACCTGTTCTTTGATCTTCATGGGGCGATCGGCAGCAGCTGATGGGGGTTGCCGGAAACTAGATCGGCCAGGGTTATTCTCTGGAGGGTTTTGTGCAGGTGGCGCTGGAGAACTTCCCAAAAACCGCGGGTCGGGCAGGCAATTAGAGTGCACTGGGAATCCTGGCAAGGAACGGTCCGGATCGGACCTTCCAAAACCTCCAAAATCTCGACCAAACTGATCATTTCGGGCCGCCGCGACAGCCGGTACCCCCCGTTTCTCCCCCGTTGAGCTCCCAACAGCTGGGCTTTCCGCAGCTCGAAAGCGATTTGCTCCAAAAAGGTTTGGGGCAGCCGGCAGGAACTGGCGATTTCGGCGAGAGAGCGGGGACGGTTGTCGGGATCCTTCGCCAAAGAAGCCATCAAAAGTATCCCGTAGTCTCCGCGAGAAGTGAGTAATTTGGGCATTTCAAAGTAATTATTACTAAAATGGTAATGATTAGGCAATAGGCCAATAACTAAAGAAAACAGTTTAGGCAATAGGTAACTAGGCAAACAGGGATGGTAAAATTGAATTCATTGGGAGATCGTCCAACGGGACGCGACACTCGTTCGTCGCTAGCCGTTGGATCTCATCCCAATTCGCCTTGCTCATTGGGAGATCGTCCAACGGTAGGACTGCGGACTCTGAATCCGCCAATCTTGGTTCGAATCCAAGTCTCCCAGCCATTCGATTCGCTACGCTCACTCATGGCTATAGCCACCCATTGAGAATCGAATGTCCTGAGCGCACCGAAGGTTCTGAGCGAGTGAAACGAGTCGAAGAAGTCGAAGGACAACCCATGAGCTTTTTTGTATATATTCTTAGAAATCCTCAAAATAAACTCTACGTTGGGCAAACTAATAATCTCGACGAGAGGTTAACGCAACACCGTGGTTCAAAGGCGGCAAAATTTACCAGGGATCATCAACATTTTAAGTTGGTTTACTCCGAAAAACAACCATCTCTGCTTGACGCAATGCGCCGGGAAAAGCAAATTAAGGGGTGGACTAGAGCGAAAAAGGAATCATTAATCGAGGGGGACTTAGATTTACTCAAAAAGCTGTAAATCCAACTTGGGCACCCCGAAGTGACCGAGTTCCCTCTTTACCCCACAACTGTCTTTAAAACTCTGATTTTTCGCTAAAAGTCTCGGATCGTAAATTCACGCTTATTCAACCTACGATGGTAAAATTTTGGTAATGGCTATAAGAAATCCAATCAAAATATTAAGTCTTCCCTCCCGACACCCATATACGAGCAAATTCGACAACGGCAGAGATTTTACATTCGTAAATCCAGATACCGATCTACTTGGAACCGGATTCTACCAGCCATCTTTTTACGAGAAAAATTATCCCCCACAAAAATACGATCTGGTCCATGTCCACTTCTCGTTCGATAGTGTGCCGTTGCCAAAATTCAAGAAACTTCTCAGTTATTTTAAAACCGTTGGAAAGCCAATCGTTTGGACTCTCCACAGCAAAGAAAGTCAACGAGTTAGAAACCTTGGAAATGGGCAATATCAGAAACTTCTCTTCAACTACGCAGATAAAATTATTAGCCCAACGGAAGGTGCCAAAAAATGGCTGGAGAAAAAATTCGGCACCCACAAAAGAGGAGTTCCAGTTATACCTCTCGGTTTTATTGTCCACCCAGATCATGTAAAAAAAGAGAACAAGGGAGTGATAAAAAGCAAAAACGTATTCACATTTCTGGTTGGGGAATTCCGTGAGAATAAAGAGTTTGTGCAGTCGATTATAAACTTCCTGCATTGTTCGGAGCTTAGATCCGTGAAACTCCAAGTAATCTTTAAGCCGATTAATATTTACCGGAAGAAATACGGAAAATTAAGACCGGAGATCATTGACTTCCTTAAAATTATTAAAGACCCGAGGATTATAAAGATCTCGCTTCCTAATATTCCGAACGAAGTGATCACCAAAGCTTTTCTAAAATCGCACGCAATTATTCTTCCCTACAAATGGGGAACCCACAGCGGACAAATCGAGCTCGCGAAAGACTGCGGGTGCCACGTCGTTGTATCTAATGTCGGTTTCTACAAAGAACAGTGGAACAAGGTGAGATTATATGACGTGCTTGATGGAAAATATGAAGAATATCCTAAGCGCTTTACAGAAGCATTAATTGAGGTCTACGGAGAACAATCGCTAAATCCAGCAGGTCATGGGAGGAAAATCGAATTCGAGAAAATCATTCAAGAACATATCAAAGCGTACGAAGAGATTCTGAATAACAAATCCTAATAAGATTGGGCGAAGAGAACCCTTCGTTTCGAAGGTTTTTTTGTTAGTATGCATCGCCCTTTTTCTTCTGGCTGATCAAACGGAACACACCGTATAGTTGCTTTTGTTTCTTCCTTAATCTTCTCTTCCGCTTCGGCATCGCCACACCAATGAGCTAAAACAAATTTCCTACTCCTAATCGCACGCTTGAAATCATCCCAGTCATCAACAGAAACAGTATTTTCCTTAAGGTTGCTCAAAGCTCGGCGGTAAAGCTCATCCTGAATCTCAACTAGAACGTGTTTGACCGATTCAGCAACGTCTTTTATCTTAACGTCAAATTTTTCACCCGTATCCCGCCTGACGAAAACAACAGATTCTTTCTGTACATCTCTCGGACCTATTTCAATTCTTAAAGGCACTCCCTTTCTTTCCCAAAAATAATATTTATCACCTGGGTTTATATCTTCCCGATCGTCGAACTTGACTTCGCCTAGTCCGGAATTATGCAGGGCTGACACAACTTCTGAAACCTTTCCCCCAACAGTAGTTCTGGATTCTTCGTCCCAAATCGGAACTATGGCCACTTTCACAGGCGCCACCTTCGGAGGGATCACAAGACCTTTATCGTCCCCGTGAACCATCACCAGAGCACCGATTGTTCTAGTGCTCAGGCCCCAGCTTGTTTGCCAACAGTATCTCGAAGAACCGTCTTGATCGGTAAATTCAATCCCAAAAGCCTTAGAAAAGTTTTGGCCAAGATTATGGGAGGTGGAGAACTGAAGGGCTTTCCCATCCTGCATCATAGCCTCCACAGTATAGGTCTGAAGAGCGCCCGCGAATTTTTCTGACTCGGACTTAACACCAGTTATAACCGGGATTGCCATAAAGCTTTCGGCAAAATCTTTATAGACATCCAGCATCAAGCGAGCCCGCTCGTCTGCCTCGGACTCGCTAGCATGAGCAGTATGACCCTCTTGCCACAGGAATTCGGTTGTGCGAATAAAAGGGCGAGGCCGCTTCTCCCAACGCACCACATTTGCCCATTGGTTTAATAGAAGCGGTAAATCTCGGTGCGATTTGATCCACCCAGCAATAATCGGGTAAATGATGGTTTCTGAAGTCGGACGAATGATCAGCGCTTCTTTAAGCCGCTCCCCGCCAGCGTACATCACCGCCGCCACTTCGGGCGAAAAACCTTCCACGTGTTCTTTCTCTCTCTTTAAAAATCTCTCCGGTATAAGTAGCGGAAAATAAGCATTTTCTACCCCCGTTTCCTTAAACTTTTGATCAAGGATATTCTGGATGTTTTCCCAAATTGCGTATCCGTGGGGCTTGAAAACAATGCAACCTTTAACCGGAGCGTACTCAGCCAAATCGGCCTCCCGAATCACGTCAAGGTACCAGCGGGAGAAGTCCGTAGACTTCGGAGTGATCGGACTTTTAACTTTTTCTTTTTGTTTGCTGGCACCCATAGACTCTATTTTACTTTAAAATCTCCTCAGTGCCACTAATATGACCAAAGATCCTATTTGATAAGGAGACTAGCTCTTCATCTCGCATAAGATTTAGATAGAATTCGTCATCCTTAAAGTAACGCCACCTTTCCAGAACCGCCATTTTCTGAGCGGATCCGTGGAACTTGGTGTAATCAAACGAGCTGCCTCTCCCATGTTCCACCACATCTTGAACACTCAGATCCCGATTCACAGTTCCCAAACAACGTTGGCAAAGCTCATCTCGATAGTCGCGATTGGAAAACCAATCGTTGTAATTAACGTTTACCCTATCTCCTAAGAGATTTGTTTCTCCCAAATACTCTTTCGCATACGTCCTCCACAAACGCGAGATCCCTTTCCAACCAATCTTCTGAATAGGATTTCGAACTCCTTGTTCCTGCATATCCCGTAACATTTTTAAACGACTGGCAAAAAAATTAAAGGGATCCCTAACAAGTAAGATTTTAATCTTAGTAGAATCTTCAAGAATCTCATTCTCATATTTGACACCCGGAACGGAATCCAAATTCAGCAGATCCACGTCTTCGTAACCCAAAAGCAGGGTAAAATTTCTATCTCTCCTTCCGTCAACCAAATCCTTGGTAGTGAGGATTTTAGGAGGGTCTTCACATAGATCAAACACGTTGTTAACACGCTTAATACGACCAGAAGAATTGCTAAGTAACCAATTTGCCACCGCGTGATTTCCCGATCTTTTTAATCCGAAAAAGTGGATAAGTCGCCTCACAACGCAAAACTATTTCCGGCACCAACCGTGGTGCGTCCCGTTTTACTATTAAATAGAAAAACGTTCTCTTTTCCTATTACGTTCGCCTCGCCGGCTTCATCTATGGCAACCCCGCTCCTCTCCGGAATCGCCAAAACGGGGCTGTGATACTCATCAATGAAATTAACAATCTTATATTCTCGTGATTTAGTGTAATGGCAAAAGACGGAGTAATCACCGGCAAACCCAAATCCGTAGGGAGAATTGTAACCATCAATAGGCTCTTCACCAAAAACAGAGAAGTATTTCCCCATTAGGATAGCACCGGTGCTTCCACCGTAAACTGTACCCCCGTTCGCAAAAAAATTTCTAAGAGAGGAAGCGAATCCGGACGATTCAAAAAGCCCCATTAGTCTGTAACTGTTATTTGCGCCACCGACGTAAATCGCAGAGAATTTTCGGAGATCCGAATAAGATTTCCTTTTGAGATCAACCCACATTGAGATATCCAACAATCTGCCGAAAACGTTTAATGTGCGGCAAATCCATTCGTAACATTCGTCATATCCAGAGAGGTCTCTAACTAAACCGACGGGTACGTAAAGAATGGAATTACTTTTCAAGGAATGTACAAATTCCCGATCTAAATCTTTAGACTCCTCTGCGCCCCCTCCACCGGATAAGAATAACCTTAAATCTCCTGAACCTGGATTGCGAGAATTAGCCACTAATGTTTCCCTCTAAGACTCTAGCGGTAATAGTTGGTATGTTTCTGACCTGAGATTTCACTAACTCTTCCAGCCGAGAGACATCTTTAAAATCCGCAGGAACGTTAACCAGAACAATCCAAGGATCCAAGAGATCCCTGCCACTCTGACTGATAAGAAATACTTCGGTAGGTATGTCAAATTTCTCATAAATTTTATTCGCTAAATCAAATGCAGCTAGATAATAAACCTTCCCGATGTGATAGACCGGATTTTTCCCGAACGATCCTTCCATACTCATCGGCCTGGAAGGAGAGATAACACCGTTGACCCTGTTCCCCCTACCGGCAATTCCCTCGTCCCCACTTTCAAGCGATGAGCCTGTTGCGGTTAGATATAACTCCACCAAATCGTAGTTATCGCGAGTATTCAAGGATAGCTCAAAGTTGTCGATTTTGTGTCTGGAAATAAGAGATTCGAGGTCAGATCGGACCTTCGCCACATTTTTCTTATAATCCTCCAAGGATGGTACAAAATTAGCAATTTGGGGGACGCAAACGGTTAAGTAATACGCATCCTTAGACCTTACCACCATCACTTTCACGTCGGTTCCGACCCACTTATTTCTGCTTCTGTATTTCTCGGATGTCACGAAGCCTTCCACATCCAGAACCAGTTGCTCCAATTTCGACCTGGGGGCGTACCCCACACCAAGAGATGTATCATTGGAAAACAGTTTCTCTAATTCCGGCAAATCTTCCAGACTCTCCGGCTCGAACCATCTGCTGCGTGCGCTCCGTTTTGATTCGCCCTCGTAAACCCTCCCCGGACTGCTTTGATTACTTATGTTTAAATCAATCTCAAGATCTTCCCGCGGATCTATAATCGGAAGTTTTTTGCTAAAAAATTCCTCAACCCATACGCGAAGCAACCGGCGAAATGGGATAGTAACGCCACCAAACTTTGTGGAAACCCGACCATTTACAAGAACTTTGATCGGGGATGTCATATACCCTTTTCCAAAAGAAACGGAAGAGGATCCCCCCAGCAGTGCAACTTTGTCGAAGTTATGATGGAGAACTGCGCCGAAGGCATCTTGCGTGTAAAGCGAATATTTCACAGATAAATATTCTGCCAAGGCATCAGCCAGGGTATCTGGATGCCCAATACCCTTACGCTCCACCACCTCACAATCCAGGTTGAATTCCTTCTGTGAGACAAAGATATTCATTGAATGAATATTACCACTATAGATCGGGAACGCTCTCCTTTTTATACTGTCTCGTTTGTCTTGTTTTCTCGGGTTATGCTGTCCCGCCGTTGGCGGGTTGCACTTCGCAAAATCGCGAGGGAATGTTATCGTTATCAGGACGTAACTGGCCCTGACCAGTACGCTCAGCCAACTTGGACACCCCAATCATTCGACATACTACAGGATATATGTTATAGTTAAACTTATCTTGTGATCGATGAATACCGAGCTCTTCTAACGTATCTCGACAGTTCATCTGCACTGAGATATTAGAAAAGAAGCTACTGAGGTATTCATGCGTAATTACTCATTTCATAAAGCTTTAAATAAAAATGGCGGACCGAGAGCTTTTTATAACGGCCGGCCCATTCGTTTCCCCCGGGACCGGGGTGCCTATATCAATCCCGAAAGATTTGTTAATAAAGCCACCACCCAATCAGAACAAGCTAATTTTGTGCCACAGCATCAATTTAAGGACTTCCATTTGGAAGAAAGATTGCAGATCAATATCAAAGCCCGGGGATACGCGTCTCCGACTCCGATTCAAGACGCGGCTATTCAGCCGATCTTAGAAGGCAAGGACTTGATTGGATTGGCTAACACCGGCAGTGGCAAGACTGCCGCTTTTTTGCTGCCAATATTGCACCATCTAAGGCATTTTTCGGATCGTGAAGCGGCGGTTTTGATATTAGTCCCAACCAGGGAGCTGGCGAGTCAAATCGAAGAAGAGTTTAAAGCTTTCGCCTGGGGACTCAAACTTTATTCGGCTTTGTGCGTGGGAGGAGCCAGTATAAACCGCCAGATTGCAGTGCTTAACCGCCGCCCCCAAGTCATTATTGGAACTCCCGGACGACTTACTGATCTTTTTGACCGAAAGGTGCTGCGGTTGGACCGGATTCGAATTCTGGTTTTGGACGAGGTCGATAGAATGCTCGATATGGGTTTCATCAAAGACATTCGGTTCTTGGTCGCACAACTGCCAAGAGAACGTCAGTCTCTTTGTTTTAGCGCTACAATGCCGAAAGAAATTGAGCACTTAACGCAAGAATTGATGGTTGATCCAGTTGCAGTATCCGTCAAAACCGGAACGACTAGCGAATTTATTGAGCAAGACGTTATTCGCGCTTCTTCTAAAGAACAAAAGATAGAAATCTTAAACGGACTCTTACGCCAACCCGATTTTGATAAAGTCCTCATCTTTGGAAGAACCAAATGGGGCGTCCAAAAGCTAGCTGACAGCCTGGCTGCGCTGGGGCACACGACCGCATCAATCCACGGCAACAAGTCGCAACCGCAGCGCCGGCGCGCTCTGCAAGCCTTTAAAGAGGACCGAGTCGGGGTACTTGTCGCGACCGATGTAGCCGCCCGCGGACTGGATATTCCCGGAGTCAGCCACGTAATTAACTTTGATCAACCAAATACTTATGACGACTATATACACAGGATTGGACGAACCGCCCGGGCCGGTAAACAGGGAAAAGCTCTGACTTTTGTTTCCAGCTAATTCATAAAGGTGTCGTATTTTGTCTACATCCTCCGCACTTCTTCAAACACGCTTTACACAGGCCAGACGGGCAATCTAGAACGCCGGCTCAAAGAACACGCGGAGAAATCTTCCAGATCGGCGAAATATACGCGGTACTTTCCTTCATTTGAATTGGTCTACACAGAAAAGTTTCCTTCAAGAATTGAAGCGATGCGCAGAGAAATCCAACTTAAACGGTGGCCAAAATCTAAAAAGGAGGCTTTAATCTCGGGAGATCTAAAACTTGGCATAAATTAGTTTCTCGGGTTATAATGTTACTGTTACTAAAATGAAAAAACTGCTGATTTGGGCATTAATAGTTTTTGGGCTGATCGGCGCCACCTGGGGAATGGCGCAGCTCGCCAGTTCTCCCGGAAACCAAACCACCACTTTTGCGACGGAGATTTCCGATTCCGATTGGGTCAAAGGAGATAAGGATGCCTCCGTTGTCTTAATCGAATACAGTGATTTACAATGTCCGGCCTGCGCCGCTTACGCCCCGCTGGTGAATCAGATCTTGGGAGAATTCGGCGACCGAATCGCCTTTGTCTACCGGCACTTCCCGCTCCCCAGTCACAAAAATGCCGAACCGGCGGCCCTGGCGGCGGAAGCCGCCGGGAAGCAAGGAAAGTTCTGGGAGATGGTAGAGCTGATCTTTACCAACCAAACCGCCTGGGCCGAGCAGGCCGACGCTCGGGAAACCTTCACCGCCTATGCTCAACAACTGGAGCTGGATCTTAACCGCTTCCAAACCGATCGGGATTCCAACACGCTCCGAGACCGGATCCGCGCCGACTACGCCGGGGCGATCGCCGTGGTCAATTACACCCCCACTTTTTTCTTGAACGGAATTAAGATTCAAAACCCTCGCAGCTACGACGAATTCCGCGAGCTTATTCTCCAAGAACTTTCCCGATAGACTCCCGATCCCCAAAAAAGTTAAGCTAAGGAATGCTCAAAGGAGGTGAGGTGCGATGACAAATTGGCAAAAGATAACGCTTCTTCTCCTTCGAGTGGCCCTGGGCTGGATCTTCCTCTACTCCGGTCTAAACAAAGTTCTCAATCCGGAGTGGACCGCCGCCGGCTATCTCAAAGGGGCCAAAACCTTCACCGATCTCTACCAGTGGTTTGCGGCCGATGCCCACATCGGCTGGGTTAGCTTTCTGAACCAGTGGGGACAAACGCTAATCGGGGCGGCATTGATCCTGGGAATCGGCGTTCGGATCGCTTCCTGGGGCGGGGCCTTGATGATGCTGCTCTACTACTTCCCGGTCCTAACTTTTCCCAAAATCGGCGCCAACAGCTACTTGGTGGATGAACACATCATCTATGCGCTGGTTTTCCTGTTCTTGGGAGCGCTAGGGGCGCAAGGCACTTGGGGAATTTATAGCTGGCTGAAGGCAAGAGGAATAAATCAGAAAGTCCCTTGGTTGGCAAAACTGCTGGGTTGAGAGGAAATGGACGGCCGCCTTCAGCGACCTAGATTCGGCGAATAGCCGAATAACGGCCGCCTTTGGCGACCTAGCATTTAGCGCCATAGCGCTGGCGCACTATAGCGACTGAAATGACTGGCAAAAATCCTGAGTTAAATATCGTCATCCTGGGCGGCGGCTTTGGAGGTTTCCGCGCGGCGATGGAGTTGCAAAAGTCCCTCGGCCGGAACAAGAAATACAAAATAATCTTGATCGACCGAAACACTTTCCACCTCTACACCCCCAGCCTTTACGAGGTCGCCACCGGGGAGTTGTCTTCGCGGTGCGTTTTGCTCCCCTACCACCGCTGTCTGGAAGGCCGGCGGGCGGAGTTCCTGAACGCCACCGCGACGGAACTGGATCCGGTCAAAAAGATCCTCCGCACCTCATCCGGCGACCGAATTTCCTACTGGAAATTGGTCTTCGCCCTAGGGGCCGATACCGAAGATTTTGGCATCCCGGGGGTGTCCCAGTACGGACTGGGGCTCAAATCGGTGGCCGATGCCGAGCGCGTCCGCCAGCACCTGGCCCGCTGCGCTGTTACTAAAGGCCGGCCGATTAAAGTGATTGTGGGAGGGGGCGGGTTCACCGGCGTGGAAGTCGCCGGGGAGCTCACCAATTACCGGGGATGCCCGATCGAGGTGACCATTGTGGAGGCGGCCCCGCGGATTCTGGGAGGAATGCCTGAAAAGATCTCGAAAGCCGCGGCGAAGAGGCTCAATCTTCTCGGAGTGAAAATCGCCGTTTCTTCCCCCATCAAGGAGGTCGAGCCAAGCGAACTCCGACTCGCCACCGGCCGCCGCCTCCCCTACGACGTCCTGATCTGGACCGCCGGGGTGCGGGGGTCGCGCTTTCTGGATCCCAAAGTTTTCCCGCTCGATAAAAGGAAGGCGTTGATTGTGGATAAGTATCTCCGAGTGAAGGGATTTGAGGACATCTATGCGATTGGCGATTCGGCCGGGACGGGAGTACCCTGGACCGGGATCAAGGCCGAAGAGGATGCGAAGACCGCCGCCCGCAATATCGCCGCCTTCGCCAAAGGGCGGAGGCTGAAAGAGTTTAAGGTCTTTGATCCCGCCTTCATTGTTCCGGTCGGGAAGAACTGGGCGATCGCCAAGATCGGAAAGGTGATTTTCGAAGGAAGGGCCGCCTCAATCCTGAAAGACTTGGTCCTGCTCCGCTACCTAACCACGATCCTGCCGTTAGGAAAAGCGTTTAAGTCCTGGTGGGGCGGGGAATGCGAGGTACTGGGGATTAAATAATTTTCAAGGCTCCCTTAATCCGGGCCGAGGTTTTTTCCGGGCCGAGAACCGAGATGCTTTCAAAGAGCGGTGGAGAAACGGTTTGGCCGGTCACGGCCACCCGCAGCAGCATAAAGAGCGCGGGGGCTTCCCAGCCCTTCACGGCGGCGAGAGCCCGCGTCTTTTTCTCCAGGGATTCGGCTTTCCAGTCCGATTGGCTCTCAAAAAGATGGAGGACCGCGGTGAGCTTCTCGGCCGCCGATCCGGCTGATTCATTTCGGCTGATCAGCTCTTCCTTGGTCCAAGCCACATCGTTAAAGAAAAAGCCCGCCAGCGCCTCAAACTCCCCCAGCTTTTTGATCCGCTCCCGCACCAACGGGACAATCTTCTCCAAAAGGACCGGATCGACCTCCAACCCCCGATACTGCTTGAGGTAATCTTTTAATCTGCTGCCTAATTGCCTACTGTCTAATTGCCTGATATATTCCCCGTTCATCCAATCCAGCTTCTCGCGGTCAAAAACCGGCGCGCTGGTTGAAATCCGCCGGAGATCAAACTTTCGAACGAAATCTTCCAATTCAAAAACCTCTTTTCCCTCCGGGTGAGACCAGCCAAGGAGCGCTAGGAAATTCAGCAGGGCCTCCGGGAGGTAGCCCTCTTCCTTGAACTCCAGAATACCGACCGACCCGTGGCGTTTGGAGAGCTTGGCGTGGCTGGATTCCCGCAGAACCGGGAAGTGGGCGAAGTGAGGCAGATCCCAGCCGAAAGCCCGATAGAGGAGAACGTGCTTCGGCGTGGAGGAGATCCACTCCTCTCCTCTTAGAACATGGGTCACCTTCATCAGGTGGTCGTCCACCACCACCGCGAGGTGGTAGGTCGGGTAGCCGTCTGATTTGATCAGAACCTGGTCGTCGAGAACGCTGTTTTCGAAGCGGATCTCCCCCCGGACCAGATCGGTAAAAGAGGTCTCGCCCTCATCCGGAACCTTGAGCCGGATCACGAACTTTTCCTTCTTGGCGCGCTCCGCCGCCGCTTTGGGATCCAGCTTCCGGCAGAAGCGGTCGTAGCGCGGCGACCGGCCTTCGCGCTGCGCTTTCTGGCGGATTTCTTCCAGCCGGGTTTCGCTGCAGAAACAGTAGTAGGCGTGGTCTTTTTGGATAAGTTCTTCGGCGTGCTGGAGGTAGATCGGCAGCCGCTCGGATTGGCGAAGCGGACCTTCGTCCCAACTCAATCCCAGCCAGTTCAGGGCTTCCAGAATCTGGCCCTCGGCTTCCGGCAGGAAGCGGGATCGGTCGGTGTCTTCAATTCGAAGGATAAACTGGCCCTTGTTTTGCCGGGCAAAAGCCCAATTGAAGAGAGCGACATAGGCGGTGCCGACGTGGGGAGCGCCGGTGGGAGAGGGGGCAATTCGGGTAATCGTTTTGGACGCGATCTTACGATCGCTAGCAAATCTTACTGCGTTCGATTTGTCTTTCATATCCGATAAATACTAACATTACCCTATTATGGCCCTATATGAATTCGCCGCTACGGTCCGACGGGGAATCATCTATCTGGCGCTGGGAATCGCCGCCCTAATTGTCCTGTATTTTCTCTACAAACTGGCAGTTAATATCTACTTAACCATCAACCCCCCGCCCGAACCGCCCCCCACCGTTGGGTTTGGCAAACTGCCCGAACTAAGACTCCCTTCCTTGGAAGTCAAGGGAGATCCAACCTATATCCTGGAAACTCCGACCGGCGCCCTCCCCGAGTTTGATGACCGGGCCTCAGTAGTAGCGATGGTGCCGGTCCAACCCACACTTTTAGGAGAGCAGAAAGCCCGCGAGCTGGCGAATGAGCTGGATTTCGGGGGAGAGGGAGACTTGAGCGCGGATAAGAAATTCCTGACGTTCCGGGATTCGACCGATTCCCGCACGCTGGTCGTCAATGTCACCACCCAGAACTTTTCCCTCGCGACGAGTCTCGCCCGCATCAGCGGGCTCCAGAAGGGATCGGCCGCCACCGGAACGGAAGCGGTCAAAGAATCCCAAGAACTGCTATCCAGATTAGGGCGGCACAAATTCGGATTTGAGGCGGGCAATCAAACTACCTCGTTCCGAATCGCCAACTCGCAAGGGACGGCCGCCGCCGGCTCTCTCTCGGAAGCCCACTTCACCGAGGTGAACTTCTTCCGCTCTCTCACCGAGATCGGCGACCAAAACTACCCCATCATGCCGGCCGATCCCAAGGTCGGCCTCATCCAAACTTGGATCACGACCGGCCTCAAGCCGGAGATCAATAACACCCTGGGAATTGTCTACAATGCCCAACAGACTGAGATTGACAAAACCAAAGTGGAAACGTACCCGCTAAGGAACGTAATGGACTCCTGGGAAGAAATAAAAGCCGGCCAAGGAACCGCCTACGTCGGTTCGACCGAGGACCTGCGCACCGTCCAAATCAATTCCATTACCCTAGCCTACTTCGATGACGCCGTTCACCAAGATTACCTGCAGCCGATCTACGTTTTCTCCGGCGTGGCTAAAACGGCCAGTAATAAGGAAGTGGAGTTTTTCGCCTACTCGCGAGCGGTCTCAAACTCGTGGATTGAGGAATAGATTAAGCTAGCCGGCGGTCGACCCGGTTCATGTCCCGAGGGAAAAGGCTCGCCTCGCGAATGTTAGCAAGCCCCAAGATCTGCATCGTTACCCGTTCGGCCCCAATCGCAAACCCGCCGTGAGGCGGCATCCCGTACTTGAACGCTTCCAGATATAGTTCGAAGTCTTTCGGGTCGTTCCCCCACTTCTTGATATTAGCGACCAACTTGTCGTATTCGTGAATCCGCTGTCCGCCGGTCACCCACTCCAGCCCCCGCCCCAAGAGGTCAAAGCTTAGGGTAAATTCGGGATCCTCTGGATCGGGATGGGTGTAGAAAGGACGCTTGGCGGTCGGAAAATGGGTGATGAAAACCATCTCCGAACCGTGTTTTTTCTTCGCCCATTCGCAGATGTCTTTCTCGTCTTCGGGAGAGAGGTCAGGATCACCCTTTACGTCCCGACCAAACTCTTTGAAAATGATCTCCTGCGCCTCTCTCAGCTTCAACCGGGGAAAGGGGGATTTGTAGGTTGGGATTTCCGCCTGGTAAAGCGCCAATTCCCCTTTCGAACGCTCTCTAACACCCTCGAATATCCCCAAAATTACTTTCTCGGCTGTTGCCAAAACATCTCCCCAGCTTTCGATGAAACCCATCTCGCAATCAAGACTCACGTATTCCGACAGATGGCGCGTTGTCTCCGAGGGTTCGGCCCGAAAAGCTTTGGTTACAGTGAAGACCCGTTCAAAGACCCCCACCATAATCTGCTTGTAAAGTTGAGGACTTTGGCCCAAGTAGGCTTTCTTTTCGTAATAATCAACCGGAAAAACCTGCGCTCCTCCTTCCGTCACCGAAGGCACGATCGTCGGCGCTTGGAATTCCGTAAAGTCCATCCCCTGCAATGAATTACGAAAAGAATCCACAATTGCTTCTTGAACTTTGAAAACCGCTTTTATTTTTGGGTGGCGCAGGGTCAAGGGACGATAGTCCAAAAGGGTCGGAAGCTCAACTCCCAAATCCTTTTTGGCGGTGTCGAAAGGAAGGGCCTGGGCGGCGGAGATCTTCGTCAATTTGGAAACCTTGACCTCCACTTTCCCGGTCGCAAGATCGGGATTAATATTCTTCTTCTCCCTTTCCTTTAGTTCCCCTTCCGCCTCGATCACATCCTGAACCCGGAGATCCTTAGCTTCCGCCCCGCAAACGAGCTGAATAATCCCGGTCCGGTCAATCAAATCGATAAAAACCAACTTGCCGTGGTCGCGGCGATTGAAAACCCAACCGGCGAGGCGCACTTCTTTTCCGATTTTCTTGGTGGTTTCGGCGGCGAGAGTTCTTTCCACGCTCTTATGATACGCGACTCCGAGTGGCTTTCTCAATTTCGGAGCGGGCATGTTCGGTTTTGACAAAGCGCAGCCAATCCACCGAAGGCTTCTTACCTTTGGCGATCATAATCTCCACAACCTCGCCGGTCCGCAAAGGGTAGTTCAAGGAAACCGCTTTCCCGTTCGCCTTGGCGCCGGCGCACTCCCGGCCGATCTGGGTGTGAACCGCGAAGGCGAAATCCACCGGAGTGGCGCCCTTGGGCAAAACCTTAACATCCCCCTTGGGCGTAAACACAAAGACCTGTTCGGGAAAGAGCTCCAAGTTCTGGCCCTTGCCCCAATCCAGCAGCGACTCAACCATCCGGATCCTCTCGCCGGCGGCCAGGTGCCGGTCGCCCTTCTCTTTATAAATAGAATGGGCGGCCAAGCCGTACTCCGCCGCCTCGTGCATTTCCCGCGTCCGGATCTGAATCTCCACCAGCTGGCCATCGGCTTCAAAGACGGCGTGAACCGACCGGTAGCCGTTCGATTTGGGGCGGGCGATGTAGTCGTCAAAGAACTCGGGAACTTCCTTCCAGTTTTTCCGGGCTAGGTCCAAAATCCGGTAGCAATTTTCTACCGTGTCCGTAATTACCCGCAGCCCGAGAACGTCAAACATTTTCCCGCGAGCCCGGCTCTCGTAGCGCGGCAGCTTGCGGTAGACACCGAAGAGGTGCTTGGTCCGATCGGTAACCGATCCGGAAATCTTTTGGGCGGCCAGGTCGGCGGAAAGCTTTCGGGAAACGAGCTTCACCACCCGTTCCATCTTCTCGCTCTCGCGGCGCACCTCGCTTTTGATCTTGGCAAAATCCTGGGGGTGAAGAATTTCAAAGGACAAATCCTCCATCTCGGACTTGAAGCGATAGAGGCCCAAGATCTCTGCCAGAGGGGCCCAGATATCAAAAACCTTTTGGGCGGAGATCCGGCGTTCTTCTTCCGCTAGAATTGCCGAGGTGCGCAGGTTGTGGATCTTGTCTGCGATCCGGATCACCAAAACCCGCGGATCGTGAATTGAAGCGAGGATGAGGTGGCGCAGATTCTCCCAGTTCCGGCCTTTGCCTGCTTCCGATCGACCGCTCGCCGCCCGCACTACCGTCATGCCGTCCACCAGCGCCGCCACCTCTTCCCCAAACTCTTTCTCCAGCATCGCCCGATCGACATCACTCAACTCCAGGATGTCGTGGAGAAGAGCCGCCGCCAGCGTGACCGAGTCCGCCCGGTAGTCGGCCAGATAGTCGGTGGTTTGAAGCAGGTGGGTGAGTTCCTCTTCGCCGTTGAGGCGCTTCTGGCCCAGGTGGGCGACATCCGCAAAGGCGTAGGCCCGGCGGATCAAATCCAAATCCGCCTCCCGCTCGTATTCCCGGTGTTTTTGTAAGATGGTCTCCAAATTCAACATCTAACGCTAGATTAGCAAGATAGTTTCATATCCCGCGCTTTGAGGACGATCCCCTCTCGGCCGTTCCAGCGATCAAGCTGGGGAGTGTAGGCGAAATCAATTTTCTGGCCGCGCTCCAGCGATTGGGAGGCGTTGAACCACAGAACTTCGAAGGACGGCGCCACTCCCAGCTTGAGATGATTCTTCCCCCGACCGACTTTCCTAACCTGCTGAACCTCAACCCCCTCCGCCAAAAAGAGGGAATCGGGGTTGCCGACCCCGTGGGGCGCAAACTTCCGGAGCTCATTTACTAGCTTCTGATCAACCCTATCCAAGGAGAGGCGGGCATCAATCTTAAGTAGAGGCTGAGGATCCAATTTCTCCAGCAGCGGGGCGGCGTTTTGGCGGACCCGTTTGACAAACTTTTCCAGATTTTCGGTCCGGATCGTAAAGCCGGCGGCGGCGGCGTGGCCGCCGACGTCTTCCAGAAGATCTTCCTCGGCCCGCAGGACGTCGACAATATTCAAGCCGTTGACGGAACGGGCCGAACCCTTAGAAAAATCTTTCCCCTGGGAAACCACGATCGCCGGCCGGCCGTACTCCTCCGCGATCCGACCCGCGACCAAACCAATAATCCCCTCGTGCCAGGAGTCGTGGTAAACCACGATCAGGCCGTCGCCTTCCTCCACCAGTCCCTTGGCATGGTCGAAAGTGTGGACCGTCATCGCCTGGCGCTCGGTGTTGGCTTGATTGAGAACCTGGGCCAGTTGAAACGCTTGGGTGCGATTCGAGGTACAGAGGAGGCGAAGAGCTTCAATCCCGTGCTTGATCCGGCCGATGGCATTGATCCGCGGCCCCAACACCCAGCCCGCGGCAAAGCTGTCCAGCTCCCCCTTAAAACCGGCAACCTCCGCCAGCGCCGCCAAGCCGGGACGCTCCCGCCGGTTCAGCACCTCAAAACCGGCCTTTACCAAAGCCCGGTTCGCCCCCAAAAGAGGCTGGAGATCGGCGATCGTGGCGATGGCCACCAGATCTAGTTGTTTGGTTATTTGGTTTTCTGGTTGTTTGGAGAGATGGGAAGCTAAGAGCCAGGCGATGCCGGTTCCACAGAGGGCGGTGGTGTGGACGATCGCCGCCGCCGCCGGCAGTTTCTCGGGTTTTAGGTGGTGGTCGGTGATGATTAGATCCATCCCCAGCTCCCGCGCCAGCTCGGCTTCCTCGACCGCCGTGATGCCGGAATCCACCGTCACGATCAAGCGGCAGCCTTCTGCCGATAGTTTCTTAATCCCGGCCGCATTTAACCCGTATCCTTCTTGGAACCGGTCCGGGATATGGGGCAAAGCATTCGCCCCCAATCCGTAAATGGTTTGCCAAAGAACGGCCGCAGCGCAGACCCCATCCACATCGTAGTCCCCCCAAACGATGATCTTCTCCTTATTTTCGATGGCCGCTTGAATCCGGGAAACGGCTTGATCGAGTTGTCCTTTGTCAAGATCCGGGAAAAAATTATCTAATTGATTAATGAGTTCGTTAGGAGAAGGGGGATTAAAGAAATCTTCGGGATCCTTGATACCCCGGTTCTCCAGCAGGATCTCTACTAACTGTTCTCTACTCTCTACTCTCTGTTCATTAATGAGTTCCCAACGCTTCTCGATCATCCCAAACGGAGAATCCCCCGCCAACCGTGCTTGATCGAAAGCTTGTGCCAGACCACCAAGAGCGGCGCCGCATTGAAGGTCGAGGAGTAGGTCCCCGAAACCGTTCCCACCAAGAGAGCCAGGACGAACCACTTCAAGGTTTCCCCACCCAAGAAGAACAGCGCCAGGAGCATAAAAACAATCGTTAGCGAGTTGTTGAGGGAACGCACCAGCGTCTCCCCCACCGCCTGGTCCACTGCCTCCTCCAATCCGAGGCGGGAGATCCGCCGGATCTCCCGGATCCGATCAAAAACCACGATCGTGTCGTGGACCGAGAAAGAGAGCGTGGTCAGGACCGCCGTGACGAACAGCGTTCCCACTTCCACTCCCGCGAAACGGCCCAGCAGGGAGAAAACCCCGAACAGGATCAGGGTATCGTGGAGCATCGCGAGAATCGCTGTCGCGCCGAAAGCCAAATTCTTAAACCGGTAGGCCACGTAGAGCAGGATCGCCAGGGTTGCCAAGACCACCGCCAGCAAGGCTTTGCGGAGCAGTTCCTCTCCCAACCGGGGGCCCAGGGTTTCAAAGCGGACCTCGGTAAATTCTCCGGCCGCGGCTTCGATTTTTGGGGAAAGCTCCACCCGCTGGGTGGAACTCAAAGGAACAGTTCGAATCAAGAATTGATTCTCCCCGGAAGACTGCACCTCCACCGCGAGACTCTCTTTTTCAAAGACTCCCTGGATTTCGCTGCTGACTGCTGGCTGCTGACTGCTGACTAGTTGTATTTCCCACAGCGTCCCGCCGGTGAAATCGACCGAAGGTTTAAGGCCGAAGAGAGACAATGAGATTACCCCCGGCAAAATCACCGCTAAGGAAACCAAGAAAAATATCGCTTTGTATTTCATAAACTTCAACATCTTAGCGATAAAAAACCCGCACCAGCGTCCGCGTCACCAAAACTCCCGTGAAAAGCGAAATCAAAACTCCCAGCCCGAGAGTCAGCGCAAAGCCCCGGACCATCCCGGAAGTCACCAGGAAAGACCAATTGAAAGGGTTGAACAGGATGAAGACCGTTATCAGGGTGGCGAGGTTGGCGTCCCGGATTGAATCCCAAGCCCGGCCGAAACCCAGCTCCATCGCCGTCTTGAGATCCTTCCCCCACCGCTGCTCTTCCTTGATCCGCTCAAAGACCAGAATGTTGGCATCCACCGCCATCCCAACCGAAAGGATAAAGCCCGCAATTCCCGAGAGAGTCAGCGTCACCGGCACCAGCTTATAAATTGCCAAAGTCAGAATGCTGTAAATAGCGAGCGCCGCCGCCGCCAAGATCCCCAACCGGCCGTAATTGCCCAGCATAAAGAAAATTACCAGCGCCAAGCCGAGCAGGCCGGCCACCACGCTTTTCTGAAGCTGCTCCATCCCTAAGGTCGGGCCGATTTGCCTTCTCTCCAGAACCGAGATCGGCGTCGGCAGGGCCCCGGCGTTCAGCTGTGCCACAAAGAGACGGGCTTCCGCCAGCGAAAACGAACCGGTGATCACCGCGCTGCCGCCGGATATTTTACCCTCGACGGTCGGCGCCGAGAGAAGCGCCTGGTCCAAGAAAATAGCTAGCGGCTGGCCGATGTTGCGGGCGGTGATCTCTTCGAATTTAAGCGCCCCTTCGGCAGTGAAAACCAAACCGATCTGGGGATTGCCGGTGGTGCTGTCGAATTGCAGTTCGGCCCTCGTCAAGTCTTTGCCGGTTAAGCCGGTCGGAGTAAAGCTTTCCCCCTCGCGAAAGTCTAATTGGGCGGTGGACCCCAAAAGAGCCAGCGCCTGCTCGGTGTCGGTCACCCCCGGCAGTTCGATTAGAATTCGATAGGATTCTCCCAGCCGAGAGGTTTGGACCGTCGGTTCCGCCACGCCCAGGAAATCCACCCGCCGTTCCACCACCGCCCGGGCGCTCTCCAGCGCCTGGGCCCGCTCCGATTCCGGAACCGCCGCCATGTCGGCCTCCAAAACCAGCTGCAAGCCTCCCTGCAGATCAAGCCCCCGGCGCAGCGTGAAATCGTAGGGAAAACTCCGGCCCAATACCCGGACTTCGCCTTTTCCGTTCCAAAGAAAACCGCCCGCCGCCGGAATGGCTGCCAAGAGAGTCAAAAAAATAACCAGCAGAAGAACTCGAAAGGGAGTAAATTTCATTGTTTCTTTTCAACCGCCAATGGGAGCTGCCGAGCCGAGGGGAAACGGAAGGTAATTTCGCTCCTGACGTAATTAACCCCCACCTCCACCGGATCACCGATTTTCAAATTTAAGGCTTGAATGAATTCCGAGGGCAAAGTAACGGCCGCCGAATTTCCCGTCTGAATAATTTTCTTAGCCATCGCCCCAATGATATCAGGACGGCTCGCTAAAGCGATAAGTAACTGTCCGCCCCGGTGGTTAGGACCACTTTGGGCTGCAGCAGCGCATTGATGATGAGCGGATCCCGGCGCTTCTTGAGCTCTTCAAACTCTTTTTCAGAGAGAACCGCGTAATTGATCTCATTCCCCCGGTGCTTCTCCTCCTCCTTGACGATGCCGGAGATTTTTGTCACCGGAATTCGGCCGACGACCAGAATGTCGATTTCCTCCGGCCCCGCCGCCCTTCCCAGCAGGAAGGGAATGGAAACAAAAGCAAATTTGATCTCGCGGTTGTTCCGGCCTACCAGCGCCTTCCCGATGCCCTCCTCCTTAACCAAAAGGCCTAGGATTTCACTCAGCAGGGGGAAATCGTGGCGCAGCTGGTAATAGATCCGGTTCTTCTGGGGGCTGGGCTGCAGCATCCCCAATCCGGTCAGGTTTCCCAGCTCCCGCCGCACCGCATTGATTTCGGTCCCGACTTGGCGCGTAATTTCGCGCACGTGGTACGAAACCGCCGGCCGCAGCAGGAAGAGCTTGAGAATATCCACCCGCACCTGGGAAACGAAGAGTTTCTTCAGCGTTCCCGCTGCCGACACCAGATTTCGCGACCCGGCGCGGGCTCGGCGTACCGTTCTCCTTATTTTTCGACCCGGTTTAATTAAAGCCATTAATTTTCACCCCCCTTCACTTTGGAACGATCTCGATCCAAGTCAAACCTCGATTAAAGCTGATTTCGTTGTTAGTACCGCGCCGATAAAACTTCATCCGCGAAGAGAGGGAGGAACGCTTCCAAGTCGCCAGGATCTTAGTGCCGTCCAGATAGACTTCGGCATTACCCTGCCCAATGATGGTGTAGAGGCGGTGGCCGGTCCCATCCCCGGCCGAGACATCGGTCATGTAGGCGAGGACTACGTTCTGGGCGGAGAGTTGCTGTTTCGTCGCCTGGTCGAGGTGTTTTTTCCCGCCCTGGAATCTTAGATAGGAGTTCGTAATCGGATCGTATCGCCATTCCCCCGCGTAAGAGGACGGGTAGCTCCAAAACTTAAAGGAAATCTTTTGGGAAGCGGGCCGATCGGCGTAAGGCGCGTCGGCCTTGAAAGCCCACTGCGAAAAATCGGGCAACTTATTGGTTCCCGGATAGAGCGCTTCTCCCGCCTGCCAAAGCTTGCTGGTTGAGGTGTACTTGATGTTGGAGAGCGTCACGCCGTTGGAGAGCTTGACTTTCCCGCCGGAGGCGAAGGTGGCCTCCCCCAGCCGAAATTGGTCCAGGTCCAGCACCCCGTGAGCGGGAATGTAGGAATGGATGTTGGCCGGCCCAGGCGTCCCCGCGCCGCCGACATGGGCGTAGTAGGCCGGAAACTCTAACGACCAACCGATGTAGTAGACGCGGGCGGAGCGGACAGGGCCGAGCTTGGCCACCGCCTGATCGTGGAAGACCGCCAGAAAGCGGGTGATCCCGCCCTCGGCGACGGCTTCGTAGATCAAAACGGCTTTCTGCAGTCCGAATTGGTGAGGGCGGGCTAGTTCGTGGTTGTCAATCATCACTGCCAACGGCCGCTGATCCTGCCAAGAATCCGCCTCCTCTTCCGAGTAAAAAACTCCCCGGAGGGGACCGGTGATCTCCCGAATAGTCTCGTCCGCCAAAACGACATCCGACTCTCCATCGGAACTGCCTAAGGGATTAATAATCGGGATGGAAAGGTAATCGGCCAGGAAGAATGATCCAACGCCAGCCCCGAAAACAAAAAGAAACCAAGCGGTTAAGAAAATCCCGCGGCGGCGGCTCTTGAAAAATTTACTCAATCGGATGCGCAAGTTCATTACCCAATTTATCAGAAATGATAAGAGATAAGCAAGAAGAAATAAGATATCGGAGAAATCGATTATAATGGGAGCGTGGCTAAGAAAACCCGCCGGGAAAAAGAAATCGCCGAACTCCGCCGGCAGCTGGAGGCCCTTAAGGCCCAAACCAAGAACTACCGAAAAGCAGAAGAGCCCGCTCCGACCGAAGAAGAACCAACGCAGGTGGGAAAGCTGGCCGGAGGCCAGTCGTCCGCTGGACGAGAAACCGCGGTAAAAATCCGCCGGGTTGACCCCAAATTCATTAAGAAAGATTTGCTAAAGACGCTGGTTCTCACGATCCTGGCTCTAGCGCTCCTCGCCCTCGCCGTCGGACTTATCTAGAGTTCCTCTCGAGGTCGATATTGGAGTGCCTCCGCTATGTGTTCGGGGAGGATCTCGGCTACTCCGGCCAAATCGGCCACCGTCCGGGCCACTTTCAAAACCTTGTGGTAGGCTCGGGCCGAGAGCGCCATTTGCGAAACCGCCTGGCGGATCAGCGTCTGGGCCTCGGCCGTCGCCGGGCAATAGAGCAGTACTTCCTTGGAGGAGAGCTCGCCGTTGCTGTAGATATTCTTCCCCTCGTAGCGAGCCAGCTGAAGGTTCCGCGCCGCCTGAACCTCCTCTCTGATCCGCTTACTGCTTTCCGCCAACGGCTGGCTGCTCATCAGTTTTTCGGTCTTGACCGCTGGAACTTCCACGTGAAGGTCGATTCGGTCCAAGATCGGGCCGGAAACTTTCTTCTTGTATTGGGAAATCTGGTGGGCGGTGCAGGTACAGCGGCGGCGGGGATCGCCGAGGAAACCGCAAGGGCAGGGGTTCTCCGCCGTCACCAGCAGGAACTTCGCCGGAAAAGTAATCGTTCCCGCCGCCCGCGAAACCGTGACCACTCCGTCCTCCAATGGCTGGCGTAAGGCTTCCAAAACATGGCGGGGAAACTCCGGGAACTCGTCCAGGAAAAGTACGCCGCGGTGGGCTAAGGAAATTTCACCAGGCGAAGGCCGGGTCCCGCCCCCGATCAAGCCGATCCGGGAAGTGGTGTGGTGAGGAGAACGGAAGGGACGCCGTTTTACCAGGGCTTCTCCGGGGGGAAGGTTTCCCGAGATCGAATAGATTTTGGTTACCTCTAGCGCTTCGGCAGGAGCCAGCTGGGGAAGGATGGAAGGCAGGGCCCGCGCCATCAGGGTCTTGCCCGCTCCGGGAGGGCCGGCCAGCCGCAGGTTATGGCCTCCGGCGGCGGCGATTTCGAAGGCCCGCTTGGCGTGCTCTTGGCCCAGAATATCGCCGAAATCGAATTCGGCCTCTTCTTCCTTAATCAGGTCAGAGATCTCGGCGGTTTCAGCATGGTCAATTTTCTTTAAGCCGAGGAAGTGCTGCATCAAGTCATAGAGGGTGGCGACCGGATAGACCTCGACCCCGTGGACGATCGAGGCCTCGGCGGAATTAACAGCCGGCAAGAATACCCGTCTGATCCTTTCCTCTTTGGCAAGCAAAACCGCCGGCAGAACGCCGGGGGTTGAGCGGAGCGACCCATCCAGCGAAAGCTCTCCCAGCACCAGGATATCCTGCAGTTCGGTCGGAATCTGCCCGGAGGCCATTAGTATTCCCAGAGCGATCGGCAGATCGTAATAGGAACCCTCTTTCTTCAGATCAGCCGGGGCGAGATTGACGGTAATGCGGTAGTTGGGGAAATCGGCTTCGGTGTTAATAATGGCCGAGCGGACCCGGTCGCGGCTTTCCTCGACCGCTTTATCGGGCAGACCCACAATCGTAAAAGCCGGGAAACCCCGCTTCTCGATATCCACTTCAACCCGAACCGGGATAGCATTGAGGCCGATCGTAGCGGCGGAAGTAATTTTCGCCAGCATTTTGCTCCCAGCATAACACTGATCTGGAGAAAATCAAGCGGCCATGTGACGGCTCGCTTTGCGAACCTAGCCGCTCCCGTTTTTCAAACGGGCGTGGTAAAATGTAACTGTGTGGGAAATCGGATGACCGCCCCACTACGCGTAAAGCTATGAGGGGAGGAAAGTCCTGACTCCTTAGAGCAAGGGCCGGGCCGCAAGGCCCGACGGGCAACCGCTGGTGCCCCGACGCGAAAGCCGTCGGGGACAGGCCGGGAATCAACTCGGCCTGAGAGCAACAGAGACGATCCTTCGACTAAACTCAGGATAAAGCTTCTCATTTTGGGAAGACTTGCCCCGAGCATGTCGAGGGGGTGAAACGGGCAATCCCACCTGGAGCAATCCACGAACGCACCTGAGGCTGCTCGCCGATGCTTTCGATGACAATTTTTGGCCAACGGAGGCGAGGTGCAAAGATGGAGCTTAGAGAGATGGTCGTTTAAAACAGAATCAGGCTTACGGGTTTCCCACGCATAAAAAAATCGCCGAGAGGCGGTTTTTTTGTTTTGCCGAAAAACTAGCCCGCTTAAGCGGGCGTCCTTTTTATTTCCGAGAGTGGTTCCAGTCCAACAGGTCTTTGACCAGAATGTTCAACAACAGAGCCGCCGGGATCGAGAGGACGGCACCCCCGATTCCGAAAAGCTGGGCGCCGGCAAAAACGATCAAGAGCGTCATCAGCGGGGAAAAGCCGGTCGCCCGCCCCATCACGTTCGGCACGATCAGCGAATTCTCCAGTTGCTGAATCACGATGTAAAGAAGTAGGATCCAGACCCCCAAGCCGAAGGAGGTTCCAAAACCGACCAGAATCGCCGGCACGGCCGAAAAGATCGGTCCGATAGTCGGAATTACTTCCAGCAGGCCGGCGATCACCGCCAGCGGCAGGGCATATTCTACTCCGAGGGCAAACAGACCTAAATAAGAAAGGACGCCAATCACCACCATTAAAATAAGTTGGCCGCGCAGCCAACCCCCCAAGTGCTTCTCCATTGATTCGACGATCCGCCGCACCCGCACCTGCGCCCGCGAGTTAAGCATTCCTGCCAACCGTCCCTTAAGATTTTCCCAATCCAAGAGGAAATAAAAGGTAAGAAAAAGAACGACCACCAAGAAAAGGATATTGGCGACGACCGCCCCCGCAATCGTCAAGATATTGGCCGAGAGGATGGTCGCCTGGGAAACCAGCTGCTGCTGCAGCTCCGCCGCGAAGGGCAGCGGCCCCAGGCTGTTCAGGATCGGCGTCAAAAACTGGGGCAGATTTACAATGAACTTGCCGATTTGATCCACCATCGGCGTAAAGCCGTAAGCCAGCAAGCCGAGGAGAATAGCCAAAAAGAAGAGGAAGACCAGGAACACCCCGATCGGCCTCGGCACCCGGATTTTCTTAAGCTTCACTACCAGCGGGTCCAGCGCCAATCCAAAGATCAGCGCGATAAAAACCGCCAGCAGGACCACCCTAATCTGGATCATCACCCAAACGGCGGCGATGGTGATTAACCCCAGGATGATGGTCCGCGGCGTTATCTCGTAGTGGCGGTCTAACATTTCAAATTAGTGTATCACTTCCCCTCAATCGTCTTCTTCAGGGCTACTCCCGCAATAAAAGCGGGGGTCAGGTGCTCGGGAATCTGCACCCGCTGACCTGTCCGCGGAACCCTTCCTAAGCGGGCTTTTCTTTTTCGCACCTCGAAGGTCCCGAATCCGGTAATGGTGACCCTCTCCCCGTTCGCCAGTCCCCGCCCGACTACCCCCAGGAAAGAATTCACAATCCTCTCTGTCCGGGCAAACGGCAAGCCGATTTCTTTGGCGACATCGTAGATAACGGCGGTTTTATTCATCAAACATCACCATCCTATCCATCCTCTCAATTCTTTTTACACTATTTCCCTTACCTATCTCAATAAGCACCGAATTGAAAACCGCCGGCCCTTCCTCCGGCCATTGGAAGGGCAAGGCTTCGCCTCCGGAGAGGCGGGAAATGATGATCTGAGATTCCACTCCCAAGACCGAGTCGCGGGCTCCCACCATCCCTAAGTCGGTCACGTAGGCCGTTCCCTTGGGAAGGATCGCCGGATCGGCCGTAGGGATGTGAGTATGAGTTCCCACCAAAGCGCCCACCCTCCCATCCAGGAAAAATCCCAGCGCGCGCTTTTCGGAACTCCATTCGGCATGGAAATCCACCAGAATCAGATCGGGATTGGCCGCCGAAATCTCTTTAAGAGCCGCTTCGGCCGCCCCGAACGGGTTGGCCACTTCTCCCTTCAGCCAGGGGCGATGGCGCTCATCCTCCTCCAGCTTCTCCCCCAGATTTCCTAAGCCCAAAAGGCTCAAGACCGCGACTCTCTCCCTCCCCGCTTCGACGATCTTAAAGCCTTCCCCCGGGGCGGAAGAGGGAAGATTGTAGGATCGGATAATGGGAATCGAAGGATCGGAGAAAGGCGCTTCGGGATCAAGATAAAAGATGTGAGGGCCGGCGGTAAAGAAATCCACCCCCGCCGCCATTAGCTCCTTGAGGTGGGTGGTCTTCGCCCCCCGGCCGTGAGTCACATTCTCGGCTTGGGCCACCACAAAATCAATCCCCTCCCTCTTCCGAAGCTCCGGCAAAACCTTGGCGACCGTCTGCCGGCCGAGCTTTCCAACCACATCACCAATGAAAAGAAGTTTCATTTAAACTTGCGATTCAAACCGCGCTTCGCGGATCACGACCACTTTCACTCCCCCGGGGGTGATCACTTGCGCCTTGACCCGCTGGCCCACCTCCCGCGCCAGCTGGGACGCCTGCTCGTCGGAGACTTCCCCGGCCCGGACGATCACCCGCAGTTCCCGGCCGGCGGAGATGGCGTAAGCGTCTTGGACTCCCGCCAAAGATTTGGCGATTTCCTCCAGATCTTTGACCCGTTTGACGTAACCTTCAATATCTTCATAGCGGGCGCCGGGGCGGGAACCGGAGATCGCATCGGCGATGTAGACCAGCTCGGCCTCCACCGATTTCTTTTCTTCCCGGTCGTGGTGGGAAGCGGCGGCATTGACCAGCTTCTCGGGAAAACCGAACCGTTCCAGGATCTTGCGCGTCAGAACATCGTGCGGCTCCCCCTCTTCGCTGGTGGCTACTTTACCGATATCGTGGAAGAGCGCTGCCGCTTTGGCCAGTTCGACATCCGCCCCCACCTCCGCCGCCAAATACGAAACCAGCTTCACCATTTCCAACGAATGCTTGGCCAGATTCTGGCCGTAGGAGGTTCGGAACTTGAATCTCCCCAAGAGATCAATAATTCCCGCCGGCAGTCCGCCTAAGCCGGCCTCGAGGGCAATCCGCTCCCCTTCTCTTCTAATCTCCTGGTCGATCTCACCCTTAACCTTTTCCACCGTGGTCTCAATGCTCTCGGGCTGAAATCTGTCTTCCCTGATTAGCCGCTCGAGCGCCAAGCGGGCAATGTGGCGGCGGACCGGATCGAAGGAAGAGATTCGGACCGTGGTCGGCGACTCTTCCAGGTCCAGCTCGACCCCGGTCACGCGTTCAAAAGCCCGCACATTCCTCCCCTCCTTGCCGATGATCTTCCCTTTCCAATCCTCGGAAGGAAGCTGGACAACGGAAACGGTAAATTCGGCCACGTAGGAGGTAGCGGCATGATCCATCGCCGAAACCAAGATGTCGCGGGCTCGATCCTCCACGGCCGCTTTCAGCTGCTCTTCGGCTTCCGCCAAACGGCTCGTTTTTTCATTCCCAATCTCCTGCTCCAGCTCCTTGAGCAGCATCTTCCGGGCATCCTCTCGAGAAAGGGAGGAAGATTTTTGCAAGGCCTCGATGTATTTTTCTTTTAGCTCCTCAACGGAGAGTTTTTCCAATTTATCTGGATCCTGAGAAGGGTCTTGGGTTTTGTTTTTGTTCATTTTGTTTCTTCAAAATGCTAGGTCGTTTCTCCGGCCGTCCATTTTGGTTCTCCAAAATGCTAGGGCGTTTCGGCGCCCGTCCATTTTTGTCCATCCTTATAATCATTCTAAGCTTTTTTGCGAATCTCGGCCTCAATCTCATCAGCTATCTTAGGGCTCTCCGCAATAAAATCGCGAGTGGAGTCACGCCCCGGCCCGAGCTTCTTTCCTTTGAATTCATAGGAGTTTCCGCTCTTGGTTAAAACTTCCAACTTTTCGCCCAAGTCCACTATCTCTCCCGCCCGATCAATCCCCTGGTTGAAGATAAGATCAAACTCGGCCTGACGGAAGGGAGGAGCGACTTTGTTCTTGACCACCTTGACCCGCACCCGCGAACCGACCGCTTCTTCATTCTTTTTGAGGGTCGCAATCCGGCGAATGTCCAGCCGGACGGAAGAGTAAAACTTCAGCGCCAACCCTCCGGGAGTCGTTTCGGGGTTGCCGAAGAGCACGCCGATCTTCTGGCGGATCTGGTTGGTGAAAACCATCGTGCAGTTTGTTTTGGAAATGATCCCGGCCAGCTTCCGCAGGGCCTGGGACATCAGGCGGGCTTGGCGGCCAATGTGCTGCTCGCCCATCTCTCCCTCAATTTCGGCTTGGGGAGTAAGCGCGGCCACGGAATCAATCGCGACCAACTCCACCGCCCCCGATCGCACCAGGGTTTCGGCAATCTGGAGGGCTTGCTCACCGGTGTCCGGCTGGGAGAGCAAGAGTTCCTCCACGTCCACGCCCAATTTCTTGGCGTAGGCCGGATCCAAGGCGTGCTCGGCGTCAATAAAGGCGGCGGTCCCGCCGATTTTCTGGACTTGGGCAATGATGTTGAGGACCAGCGTGGTTTTACCGGATGCTTCCGGACCGAAAATCTCCACAACTCTTCCCTTGGGGACTCCCCCCACCCCTAAGGCCAAATCCAACCCCAAAGAGCCGGTGGAAATCGACTCCACTCGGCCGACGCGGGAGGCAATCTGCTCCCCCAATTTCATAATCGAACCCCGGCCGAAGGATTTCTCGATCTGTTCGATCGCGCTTTCCAGCGCCCGGGCCTTGCCGGAAGAGGCTTCGGGAGTCGTTTTTTGAGCTTTAGGCATCCCTTTGATGGTAATGCCTTTAGGGATAAAAAGCAAGAAAAAAAGGTCGAAGCCTAGGAGACTTCGACCTTAACGTCCGAACGCCCAATGTCCCGAGCCTCCGCCAGAAAGATTCGGCTCATCTTAGAATTCTCCTTCAAAGACGAAGAGGTGCAGAACTGTCACCAAATCGTTCCAGGTGAGCCCGGGATTCCGGTGCCGCAGGAATTCGGCCAGATGGAAGAGGTCAATCCCGCCTAACGCCCGAACGTCCTCCTCCGGCACATCGGCCAGCCGGCAGACGTTTCGCTCCCGCACCACGGCCAAAAAACCGCCGCCGGCCTGATTCCGGGAGTCAAGCAGCAGAACCGAATCGTGGAGCTTAAATCCGGATTCCCCGTCCACAATCAGCGTGAACTCCACCCCCGGCTCCAAAAACCCGTCCGAGTGGATGACGGAACCGTCGCCCAGATCGATCTTGGGAACATTGTCGGCCGGCATTTTTCTCCCTTCCTTAAAAGATTGGCTTAATTTTACCAGCCGGTTTGGAAAAATCCAAACCGGAGGTAGAATATAATGGTCTAGCAATATGTCGTCGGGGCGTA
>JBBDZL010000028.1:0-10578 GCA_040900215.1 Patescibacteria group bacterium
TACCAGCATCGCTACTCTCGTCAGCGAGATAAGCCGTGTGCTAAGGAACGGCCGCAGGCCGTGGTCGCTTCAGGCGACCAATCGATTCCCTGCGGGCCTACCAGGGCCCCGTCGTCCAACGGTCAGGACATTGGCTCTTCAAGCCAGTAATAGGGGTTCGACTCCCCTCGGGGCTACCAAAACCTTTACTACCCGTTATTATTGCTACAATTTCCTTGAACGATTCTTCGTTCCTACCATGGCGAAGAAAACGACTGCGCCTAAAAACGGTTTAACGCGAGCCCACATTAAGATTTACGGGAGCGTTCAGAATGTCGGTTTCCGGTTTTACGCCCATCGCAAAGCGGCGTCGGCCAATCTCACCGGCTGGGTGAAAAACGCCGACGGCGATCAGGTGGAAATCGTGTTCGAAGGAGATAAGAAAGCGATTGAGCGGTGCGTTGAGGAGTGCCGGCACGGGCCGCTTTTCTCCAAAGTAGATAAGCTGGAGATTGATTGGCAGAAGCCCACCGGAGAGTTCAAGCACTTCGAGGTCCGTTAGAAATAAATCATGGGTGATTCATCCGCCTACGTCTTCCGCAAGGAAGAGCTAAAACTCAACCCTTACATATTCCGAACCAACGATATCCGGGGGATCTTCGAGAAGGATTTTGACGAGGACGACGTGGTCACCATCGCTCGGGCCTACGGTACCTGGCTTCAAGATAAAGGCAAGGATAGCGTTTGTATCGGAATGGATAACCGGCTGACCTCCCCCAAGATCCACGACGCGACCATGGAAGGCCTCCTTTCCACCGGGATCAACGTCAAAGATCTGGGCCTGGTGACCACCCCGATGACCTACCTCGCCCCGGTTCTCCACAACTCCGGCGGTTCAATCATGACGACCGCTTCCCACCTTGCTTCGGAGTGGAACGGGCTCAAGCTCTCTTTTGAGGACCGAACCATTTTTGGGGATGAGATCCAGGAAGTTCGCCGATTAGCTGAGCGCCGGCAGTTCAAGAGCGGGAAAGGAAAGGTTGAGAAGATCGATTTTGCCCCTTACTACAAATCGGCGCTTCAGAGCAGTTTGGAAGAGCTAAACCAAGTTTCCAAAGCGCCCAAGGTTCGGACTCTCAAGATCGTCGTGGATTGCGGCAACGGAACTGCCGGATTGTTTGCTCCCCAAATGCTGCGGGATTTGGGGTGTGAAGTGATTGAGATGCACACCCGTTTGGATGGAACTTTCCCGAATCACGGCCCCGATCCGACGCTTGGGCCAAACATGCTGGAGGCGATCAACAAGGTCAAGAAAGAGGGGGCGGACCTCGGGATCGTCTTCGACCCCGACGCCGATCGGGTGAACGTTTGCGACGAGAAGGGCTTTGTCCTTTGGGGAGACGGGATTCTACTGCTCTTTGCCCGCGACATCCTTTCCCGCAACCCCCGGACCGAGATTCTGTACAATACCCAGTGCTCTCCGTCGGTCGAAGAGGATATCGTCGCCCACGGCGGAATTCCGGTAATGGTGCCGACCGGCCACTCTCTGGTGTTGAATGAGCTCCGGTTCTATGGCGGAGTTTTCGCCGGCGAGTACAAGTGCCACTTCTACTTCTACGACCATTACTACGGATTTGATGACGGGATTTACGCCGCCCTCCGGCTGATGAAAATCCTGGAGAAAACCAGAGAGCCGCTCTCCAAGATTATGTCGGACGTGCCTTTCTACCACTCCACCGGCGAGCTCGAAATCCCGCTTCCGGACGACCGGAAATTCGATGTTCAGGAAAAGGTCAAGAATGAACTTCGCCGGCACTATTACGTGAATGAGATGGACGGAGCGCGGGTCAAGTTCCGGGACCTGCCGGATACCTGGGGGCTGATGCGGGCCTCCGGCACTTTCCCCAAGGTAGAGATCTTTGCCTGGGCCCGGACCAAGGAGAACGTGGTCGCGGCTAAGGAAATCCTGATGAAAGAAGTCCAAAAACATCTATGATCACACTTTCGCCTCGGAAAATAGAAGAGATGAAAGAGGTCGCCTACCAGCCGGAAGCAATCACGCTTTCGGGGGAGGATCTGGCCTACATCGTCGTCCGCAATCCGGGCAATAACCTGACGATCTTCCCCCATTACCGTTTGGGAGCGGAGTACCCCAAGACCTACGGCCACTTTCACGTGCCGGATTACGCTGAGAATTACCGAGTCGTTGCCGGCCGGGCCGGCTTTCTTCTCCAGAAAATGGAAGGCGAAAAAGTGGTCGGGGTGCAGTTCAAGACGGTTGAGGCCGGCGAAAAATTCACGGTTGAGGCGGGCTGGGGGCACGTCGCCCTCAACCTGGGCGACGGCTATCTGATTACCCAAGACGACCATGATCCGGCCCACTTTGAAAATGATTACTCTTTCGTGACCAAAATGCGGGGATTTGCTTGGTATCTAGTGGAAGAGGGGGGCGACTGGAAGGCGGTTCCCAATCCTTCTTATCCTACCCCTCCGGAACTGGAGTTAATTTAACATGGTTCGCGACGACATTTATCGAGATTTTCCCAAAGAGGCCGAGAAGGAAGATCGGCGCGAGAAGAAAAGGCGGCCGCGGATGAACATTTCCGGGAGAAGCGTCCTTAATTTGGCGGAGATCATTGCCAAGCGGGCCGGAAAGACGCCCAAGAGGAAGAAATGAATACCCTTACTTTTTTGCAGGAAATCGGTTTTCGGGACGCCTCCACTTTTGGTGAAGAAGCGGCCGCTTTGGGGGATCTGGCGAAGATCGGGGGGCCGGTGGCTCCGGCTTTTGTTTTGCCGACTTCGGCCTGCGCCGAATTCCTTAGCAGCAAGTTGGCGCGGCAAGTCCTCTCTAAGGGCCTGGGACCCGATCTGCGCCGAGAGCTTTGGGGTTTGCCGATTCCTTCCCGCTTGGCTCGGGAAATTGAAGAATTCTACCGCCGTCTTTCCGGTCCAAGGGATATCTTTGTGGCGGTGCGTTCGGGAGGGCGGGCGGAACGGGCGGGCGGGGCGGTCGATCTCCTTTCGGCCATCAAGAAGCTTTGGGTAGAGCATTTGGTCGCCGTCGCGGCGCGGGGAGGTGATCTTTACCAAGAGGCCTTGCCGGTACTGGTCCAGCAGGAAACGGTGGCCGATTTTTCCGGCCGGCTTTTTACCTCTTCGCCGGAACTGGCTTCGGCCGACCTTTGTTTGGTGGAAGTGGACTATCCGCAGGGGAAGGAGCGTTTTGTCTTAGAGAAAAGTACGGGATTGATGGTGCGGCGGCTGGTTTCTGGGCTGGCCGAGGGAGAAGCCGACCCCCGGAGTTTAGGCGAGCTTTCGGTCTGGGCTGCCAAAGTAGAGAAGATCTTGGGAGGGGCTTACCAATTGAATTGGAAGGTTTGGCGAGGGCAATTCGTCTTTGAAGGAATCACGCGCGTTTTTCTTCCCAGATCCCAGGCTTTCGCCCTGCCGCTCTGGGTCGAGGTTTCGGGAGAGGTCGGCGAGATCAAAGACATCGGCGGCGTCGTAGTCCGAGATGCCAAGCGGGCGGTGGAATTGGCCGGCCGGTTTCCCCACAAACCGATTCTGTTCTTCCTAGAGCCGTTCAATTTTAATCAGCTTGATAACTTTCGCGAAGGTAAGCGAAAAGTGGGGCTCAAGAATCTGCACTTGATCTTGCCGCCGGTCCGGACGGTGGATGGGATGCGCGAACTAAAGCGCTACCTTTCTGGAGAAAAGATCCAGCGCGGCCCTAACCTCAAGTTCTATTTCCAAGCCGCTTACCCTTCCAACGTCATCTTGATGGAGCAGTTTTTGCGGATTGGGGTGGACGGGGTGATCCTGAACGAAGATGAGCTCTCGCGGTCTCTTCTGGGGACGGCAGAGCGGGTCGAGCCGGACGAATCTCTGTTGTGGGCGTTGAAAGAGTCTTCCCGGCAGTGCCAGCTGGAAGGAATTGAAATCCTTTACCGGGCCGGTCAGCTGCGGGATTGGGTTTTGGCGGAAGTGGCGCGGGTTGGGATGAGCGGGATCATTGTGCCGCAGCACCAATACCCTCAATACTCCAAGATCTTGCAGGAGGTCGAAGGGGAGCGCTTGGCGTGATCTCCTCGCTGGTCGATTTTGCCCAGAATTTGGTTTTGGCCGGCGGTTACCCGGGCGTCTTCGCCGTCGCTTTCCTCGAAAACTTTTTCCCTCCTCTCCCTTCCGAACTAATCTTTCCTTTTGTGGGATTTGTCGCCGGGAGAGGCGAACTATCCCTGGCCGGGGTGGTTTTGCTCGGTACCCTCGGCACTCTGTTGGGGGCTTGGTTTTGGTACGGCTTGGGTTGGTACCTGGGAAGAGCGCCGCTGGAAAAATTATTCCAAAAGTACGGGCGGTTGATGCGGATTCACTTCGCCGATGTCGAGCGGGCCGAGGTTTGGTTCCTCCGTTACAAGACTCCGGTCCTTTTCTTCGGTCGGCTGGTACCCTTGATTCGAACGCTAATCTCGATTCCGGCCGGGTTTGGGAGAGTGCCGGCTTGGCAGTTTAGTATTTTAAGTTTTGCCGGTTCCTTCCTCTGGATCGGATTTTTGACCGGAGCCGGGTTCCTGCTGGGTGAGAACTGGCTCGAAATTGTACCTTGGGTTCAGAATTACGAACTGGTCTTGGAGATCGGGTTGTTTCTGGCCGTCTTTCTCTTCGGATTTTGGCTCTACCGCCATCGCCATTCCTCTAGCCGATAACGGTTTCCCGTGGTATCATCAAGCTAACTTAATCACATAAGAAAGCCACCGCCTTTGGCGGGGCCCCGCTGAAAGCGGAGGGAGGGAGAATTGAGCGAGCGTCGCCGGGTTCTGCGAGCCCCGGATCCCCGATTGCTGCATGAGCTAATCCCCGAAGACGTGTTCCTCAAGATCACGCGGCAGGGATTCTGCTTTGTGGTTGATGATGACGGCACGATCAGCGACTCCAACCCGATGTACGTGGATTGGCTGGCGCGGAAGCTGAAGCGGCCGCTGACTATCGCGGACTACACCCGCTACGATTTCAGCAACATCGACAAGCGGGCGCTAGGAATGCTGATCGAAGGCGTTTTTCCCAAGCCCCATCTCCACCGGCACCTGCCGGTGATTGGGGGGGCCCTGGCGGCGCTGCAGGAGATTCACAGTGGGTTGAAGCTCCCCGTCGTGATCCTGACCGCCCGGCCGCCCTCGCCAGGAATGGTGCGGGCGACCTACGATCACAAGGTGGAGAAGAAGGTTCCCTTCGACCTGATGATCTTCTCGCGCCACAAGAAGGAGATCGTCCAGGCACTCAGGAAGACCACGGACTGCCGGGTGATCCTCGTCGACGACGATCCCAATACGATCGCCGCCGTTTCATCGCTGAAGGGCGTAACGGCGATCGTCTTTGACACTCTCTACAATCGGCGGCTGCGCCGGAAGAGTGCCAGTCGAGGCTTTTCTTGGGACGAGGTGCTCAAGATCGTGAAGCACGTGGTTCGCAACGGCCGCAGTTGAAAAACACTGCGGCCTTTTTTTGCACAGCAAAAAAAGCTAGGTTCGCGCGATCCGCGCGGCGAAAATCTTCCGGCTGAAGAAGATCAGCAGGCCGAACCCGATGCCGACCCCAATCTCCGGGAGGCGCAGCGGCCAGTAAAGGGGGCGGACCAACTCGGTGTCCTCCCCGTTCGCCGTCAGATTTTTACCGTTGAAATCCTCGGCAGAAACACCGGCCGTTAACCGCTCCTGTCCGCGAGTGATCCAGCCCGGAGAAGTTAATTCGACTTCGTAAGAAGCCGAAGCGCCGGGAGGAAGGGTACCGAGATCCAGTTCCGGATCTTCGATTCCCAGAAGATCGCTCGCGAGTTCGGCGGTCGTTCCAAAAGCGGTGGTTTTTCCGGAGTTGCGGACGGTCACTTGGGCGGTGGTTGCAAATGGCGAAAGAATGAAGGGGGAAAGTTCTATCCCCACCTCCAACTGCGGTTTTTCGGCAACTGCTTCTTCCGCGGTGGAGAACTCAACTAATACATCCTTTTGATTGGGATCGGTTTTGTAGCTGCCGGCGGGAAGGGGATACTCGGAGGAATCTCCTCGCACGATGAAGGCCAGGTGGGAGAGATCAAAGGCCGAAAAGTAATCGCTCCCGGAGGTCGAGCCCCAAGTGGGATCAACCATCGTCCAGCCGGATTCGGGGAGGTAAACTTGGGGCCAGGCGTGGAGCACATCCCCCTCGACCCGCAGCGACAGCGGCCGGTTGGTGTCATCAATGGTGTAGGCGTAGCCGTTGACTTCCCGCGCCGGAATGCCGGCGGCCCGGGCGATCGCAATGAAGAGGTCGGTGTACTCCATGCAAACCGCTTGATCGGTTTGGGAGAGGGAGGCCAGCGCTCCCAATCGGACTAGCTCCCCGCTCTCCAGCTTTTGGTAGTTGTAGGATAATTTCCCGGTGACAAAGTCGTAAATCTCGCGCAGGATTTCGGCGACCGAAAGTTTTGGATCGGCCAACTTGGCGGCTTCGGTACGGATCTCAACCGACCCGGTTTCCCAGTACTTCTGAGCGTCGGTGAATCGGGAGACGAGCTCGGCCGGGAGCGAACCAAGCTTGTCATTTGAGAAATTACGCTTGGGGTAGTAGAGGGCCAGCCAGCCCTCCCAGACCACGTCCCGCTTCTCCAGCGGTTTGAGGTTGTACCGGGCCAAGTAGTTGCCATCGGCGTCCACCCGGATCGAGGCGGGAGCCGGCAGGAGGCTGTTTTGGATGATCTGCTGGTAGCCGGCAATATCCGGGGGGAGGGCGATTTCGGTGTAGCCCAGACCCAGGCGGGGGTTTTCGAGGTGGTAGGTAAGGTTTAGTTCATAGAGTTGGAACTTGCCGAACCCCATCCGCGGCGCCCCTTTCAGCAGGGCGGCTTTGTTAAACCGGATTAGCCGGCGGGAGCCGGAAACCTGCTGGGAGGTGGGGGAGGGAAACTGGAAGAGGGGAGGACCGAAGCTAGTGGGAACCGAAACGGTTAAATTGTAGGAGGCGATCTCGCTTAAACCGGTGATTTTGAGCAGGTTCATTTCCCAGATCAGCCCATTTTTATTCACCAATCCCGGAAACTCGTAGTTTACGCTGAAGACGAGCTTGTTTCCTTTACCAACCACTTTCGCCTTAAAGTCCAGCGTGACGGAAGTCGAGCCGTCTTTTTTGACAATCTTGGGGGTAATGCTCCCGGTCGGATCGCGAGCGGTGAAGTTGGTCGGGGCCTCGCTCCCGATCGTGAACTTGTATTGGGGAACATAGTAGTTGCTGGTAAGGTTCTCGATCGTGATCGTTTGAGAGACCGTCACCTTAGTGCTTTCCTCAGCCGTGTAGGCCGTTTCGTAGCCGGTTTTGAATTCTCCCGCCGCGTAAGCCGGGCTTGCCAGGAGAAAAAAAAGAGTTAAAAAAATAAATGATGCTTTCCTGCGCATCAGAAAGATGGTAACATAATGCTCGTGTTTACGATATTGAAAGTATTTTTGGCCTCGATCGCGGCGCTCTTTGCAACCGTCCAGATCATTCCCGGGATCTCATACCAGGGAGATCTGCGGATTTTGGCGGCGGCGGCGCTGGTTTTTGCTTTCCTTCACTCGATTGTGAAGCCCATCCTGAACTTCATCACCACGCCGCTGAATTTTTTGACTCTCGGTTTGGTTTCGGCGGGGCTTAATGTGGTGATCTTTTACGCCCTCACTTATCTGGTCCCTTCCTTTACTTTTTCGGCAGCCACTCTGGCCGGCTTCGCTCTCGGTCCGGTAGGGGTGATCGTCGCCGGGGCGGTCGCGGCCGCCATTCTCCTTGGCCTTTTTGAAAAAATCCTCAATGTCTGAAGCGCTGGCGCTGGTACAGATTATTTTGGCGGTTCTTTTGGCAGTGCTGATTCTTCTCCAGAGCCGGGGAGCGGGTTTATCGTCCGCTTTCGGGGGGATCGGCCGGACCTTTCAAACCCGCCGGGGGGTGGAACGCCTTTTCTTCGGCGCCACGATCGTCCTGGCAATTTTGCTGGTGATCTCCATTATGGTTTCGGTCGCAATCTAGCCCATGCTCCGTTATTTTCTTTTGGTGGTTCTTTTGGCGGCGGTTGGGGGTTGGCTAGTGCTGCGGTGGGATCCGGCGCCGATTTTTACGGAGGGAATGGTCGGCCAGCCGGTTGATCTGATCCCCGGCCAAGGCCCGGCCAATTTGATAGATGAGGTGCTGGAAAAGCTTCTCTTCCGGTCGCTGTTGAGATACAACGAGGCGGGAGAAATCGAGGCCGACCTGGCCGACAGCTATCGCCTCTCGGCGGACGGTTTGACTTACGCCGTCGTTCTTAAAGAGTCGGCCTGGCGGGACGGCCGGCCGGTGACGGCGGCCGACGTGGCGTTCACTTTTGCCCGGGACATTGCCTTTTCGGATATCACGATTGAGCAGGTGGGGGAGCGGGAGGTTAATTTTGTGCTCAAGACTCCTTTGAGTTCTTTTCCCGACGTTCTTACCCGGCTGATTGCACCGGCCCATTTCCGCGAAATCGGGCTGGAGCAATTGGGGAACCGCGAGAGCTTTATTGCCGGGATCAAGCAAGAAGGGGAGACGATTAAGGAGATCAAACTTAAAGTTTCCGATTACCAGAGGATTGAAACCCTCCGCTTCAAATTCTTTACGACCGAGGAGGATTTGCGGAAAGCAGCTCAAAGCGGGGCGGTGGATGGGCTGGCTTTGGACGGTTTTTCCGATCCCTCATTTGCGCTCTACCAAACTCCTCTCTACTCCCGCTATTTCGCCCTATTCTTTAATCTCAATTCGGCCAACCCGCTGGTTAAGAACAGGAAATTTCGACAGGCGGCGGCGATCAAGACTCCGTTGATCGCCGGCGGTTTTCCGGTTCCGGGCCCTCTTTCCGGGACTTGGGCGCAGGGAAATTTGAGTTTTCCCCGCTACCAGGAGAAGAGTGCCGGAAAGTTCAATGGTTCTTTGGTGATTACCGCCGCAAAGACCGATCCGCTGCCGCAGGTGGCCGAAGAAATCGCCCAAGCTTGGAGCAAAAACCTGGGAATAAGGACGAGCGTTCGGGTAGTCTCACCGGATTCGATCGGCGAGATTCTGGAGAACCGTTCCTTTGAGGCGGTGGTCCTAGGCCAGGAAGTGGAACGGGATCCTGACCGCTACAATCTTTGGCACTCCAGCGCTGAAATCTTTCCCGGCCAGAACATCAGCGCTTACGCCGATCCCCGTTCCGACCGGGCGTTGGAGGAAGCGCGCCGAGTCTCCGGCCGGAGCGTCCGCCGGAAGCACTACCTCAATTTTCAGAGGCTGTTTATTGAAAACAATCCCGCCGTCCTGCTGTACCACCCCCCGCTTTCCTACTGGGTGAACCGGAAGTTTACGGGGCCGGATTTGACGCCGGTTTTTCTTCCCGAAGAACGCTTTTGGAATTTTTCAAGTTGGTCCCTCGACTTTGTTCGGGACTAACCCTGAGCAAGTGTCGAACGGGTTGGATTCTATCGTTCGGAGAAACCGGCCAATAAATCAGCAAACACCGCTTGGGGATCAAGCGCAGTGACTACCGCCGAGGAAACAACCGCCCCCTTTGCTCCCAGTTCCAGCGCTTTAACGATATCCGCTTTTTCGTGGACCCCGGCTCCGATTAGGAGAGGAATTTCTCCCGCGGCGGCGACCGCTTCCGGAATGATTTCCGGCTTGGCCGAAGTAACGGAAACATCTCCTCCAATGAGTTCGGGGGGTTCGTAGGCGATGAAATCCGGGTTTAAACTCTTGACCGCCGCGACCGTTGGGGGGTCTTTGGCGAAAACCAACACCTTCAACCCGGCTTCTTTTGCCAAATTAAGAGTTTTTTCCAAAGTTTGCCCATCTAGGGGGTGCTCGCTGTGGTTGAGGAAAGTGCCGATCGCCCCGGCGGCTTGGGCGTCGGCGGGGGAAAGATAGCCGGTGAACTGCCCTTCGCCGGCCGGGTCGACATGCTGGGCCCAGACGGGAGCATTGGCGTGGGCGGCTACCTCGGCCAATTCGAGGGAGGGTGGCGCAAAGCCAATCCCGACTCCGGGGAAATTAGCGGCGGCCGGCTTTAATTCTTTCGCTAGTTTTAAGGCGTTCGGCCCAATCGCTTGGGGGTAGGTTTTGAAATTGATCAGGAGCATTTTCTACCTGTAGTTTATCAATTATGCCGTATAATATAATTCGTAGAGGCCACGATATTCGCCGAGCTAGCCAAGGTGGTCACGGCGCGCCCCTGAAGAGGGTGAGATCTCGGTTCGACTCCGAGGCTCGGCACCATGCGGTGGTAGTTCAGTGGGACGGTCACCTCAGGCGACCTAGTCACTTCCTCCGCGCTCAGAAAATCTTGCGGTGGTAGTTCAGTGGTAGAACGCTTCCTTGCCAAGGAAGAGGTCGCCGGTTCAAATCCGGTCCACCGCTCCATTTTTTCCCAAGCAGGCGTGGCGGAACGGTATACGCGTAGCGTTCAGAACGCTATTCCCGAAAGGGATTGGAGGTTCAAATCCTCTCGCCTGCACCATAAATTTGCGGAGGTGGCGAAATTGGCAGACGCGCAGTCTTGAGGAGGCTGTGCCGAAAGGCTTGGGGGTTCAAGTCCCCCCCTCCGCACCA
>JBBDZL010000029.1:0-1537 GCA_040900215.1 Patescibacteria group bacterium
TCGCGGTAGTTCTGGGCGCGCTCCAACCGATCCATGAACCACTTGATGTTCTCGTTCCAGCCGGTGCCGTTGGCGACGGAAACCGGCGCGTACTTCAGCATGATCTCATCCACCGTTTTCAGTCCCTGGTCAATGTAGTTCCGCTTGAGACCCTTGGCCACCGCGGTAATCCCTTCCTCCCAGTTATCGAAGCAGAGCGTCCCGCGGGAGTGGATCCCCCACCCCCAGGCGTTGTAGCAGTCGGGAGGGGTGACTCGGCCGAAGAGGGATTCGTTTCCCGAAATCGCGGTTAGGAGCCGCCAATCCAAACCATACTTCTCCGAAGTTTCCAGAATGAAATCGGCGTAGGGGACGAGGGGAGATTTGTATGAAGCGAGAAACCGCTTGAGGATTAAGGGCCGGGCCTCCCGGGCGATGGTGCTCTCTCCTAGCGCCACTCCCTCCGGAGGGGGGCTGGTAAAAATCGCCGAACCGGCGGTCGCGGGGCTAATCGGTTCGTCAGCCGAAGAGGCAACCAGAAGAGTAGAAGTGGAGAAGAGCACAACAAGAGAACTGCTGAGGAAAAACAGCAGGGGCAAAACTAAAAGAATTGCTCCCCTTGGCAGGGATTTCATTAGCAGGACGGGAGAGTTTCACTCCCGATGGGGCAGCATTCTTACCGTAGCAAAAAGGGATTCAGGATTGCAAGCGGCGAAACCAGAGGATCCCGGAAATCGGCGCATCCCGGCGCTGATGGACTAGCGCGAACCCCTGCCGGAGGAGGAACTCCGTCAAATCCTCCGGGTTGGTTCTCTTCCCGGGCTGACCGAGTCGAGCCTCGCCTCGGGCGGGGAGAACGTGATACTCCAATCGGATCTCTTTAATCTTCTGGAGGATTTCGGCCGGCGTACGATAGAGAATCTCATATTCCGCCCCCTCGCAATCCAGTTTGAGAAGATCAATGGCTTTCAGGCGGTGCTGGCGAAAGATATCCGCCAGCGTGACGCAGTCCACTTTAGTTTTTGCCCCCCGGCCGAAGAAAGAACTCAAAGGAGAAAAAGAGGTCAGGAAGAAATCTCTTCTTCCCGATCGGCCGGCGACTCCCAGCTGAAGGGGGCAGATCCGATTCCCCATCTGGTTCAGCTCGATATTCTTGGCAAGGAGGACGAAGGACTCCGGCGCCGGCTCAAAAGCCAGGACCCGGGCCCCCTTCCGGGCCGACATCAGGGAGAAGGAGCCCAGGCTCGCGCCGACGTCGATCACCACTGCTCTCGGCCGCACTTCCCCGTAGTCCTGCCGGATAAAGGTGCCGATGATTTCCTCCACTTCGATCCACTGGGAGTAGCACACCACTAATCCCGAGCGGAACCGAAACTCGCCCTCCCCCCGGGCCTTAAGCAGAAACCGGACCAAGACCGCCGGCCAGTTTTTCAGCAGAGCGATTAATCCGAAAAGGTAGTGCAGCTTTCTCACTATTCCAGATTATCACGCTGAATTAGTAGTATAGGGTAATGCTAAAGATCAAACCGTTCTTTAAGTGGTTCGATTTTTGGGTGGG